>CAZRIR010000249.1:0-4026 GCA_964600195.1 uncultured archaeon
TTCAATCCCGATGCAATTATACTAAATTATATAATGCGTTATAAATAATTAAAATGAGTAAGATAATTTTTTTGTCCTGATTCTATTTTTTTTTTGATAACATCTCTCCAATCATTCTTATTAAATCCGATCTCATACCCGATGCTATTTCTTCCCAATTCAGAAGCAACCTTAGTGGTGGTGCCTGATCCTAGAAAAGGATCCAAAACAGTATCTCCTATAAATGAATACATACGAATAAGTCGTCGAGGTAGTTCATCAGGAAACATTGCATCGTGTATTTCCTGATTAATCCCTGGGAAACTCCAACTATCTTTAAAAAATTCCCTCCATTCTTCCAAGCTAATTCTTGAAGCTTCTTTCAAAACAGGATCTGGTCGGGGGTCCTTACCTAATTTCCGAAATACTACAATATATTCCCTATTAATAAAAAAATACCCGTTTCTGGGAAAATAAATGGAACCCATTACATGTCCCCCTCCTGATGTATTAGACGTTGAAACTTTATTCCAATTTATTGACCCTAAAAAGACAACCCCCTCTTTTTTATTCTTTAATTGATCACCATTAAATTCCCTGAGTATTTCATTTACTAACATCGAATGAAGTGGAATGATTTGATATACTCTTTTATTTTTGATAGCCCGGAGAAACTGATCCCCGATATTTATGCATAATTTACATCCCGGATGAAGAACCCGGATACTTTCCTTCCAAATTGCATTTAATCTCTCAAAATATTCCACCAATGAGTCATTATATCCAATCTGATCTTCATTCCCATAATCCTTTATTTTCCAGTATGGAGGGGATGTTACTACCAAATGGACTGATTTATCCTTAAGTTTCTTAATGTTTATTGCATCTTGGAAATAAATAGAATGGTTTGTTTCTAAATCAAGACCTTCCTTAAAAAGAATATTATCTCTTGTTTTTTCCAATTTGATCAACATTTAAATTTCTTTCTTTACATAATATATAATCATAACTAGTTTTAAATATTTCGGTTGATTCTATTTACGAAAAGAGGTCATGTGGTTGAGAAATTCATCTAGAAACTAGCACTATAAAAGTTTCCTCGATTTCCTTTGATGAGTACTTTTCCTTGAAGACTTGTTTAAATACATCAATCATCGGAGTTAAACTTTCACCATATCCTTTGTAATTCCCCAAGATAAAATGAATAACGTCTTTTTTGCATTCAGTAAATTCCAAAATTTATGTTTGTAATTATTTTTTATAAATTCCAGTTCCTCTGGAATAAACTTATAAAAAGAAAAAAAGGATTTTATCTCCGATGATTTTGTTTTATATAATTTATTTAGGTAAATCCTCCCCGCACAGGGTCTTCATTAAATAATTGCCCTTTAGGTTTATTTATTTAAATCATCATTTCGGATTTACTTGCAATCTTGCGATTTTTTAATATTTAGATCATTAAAAGCAGGATCTTGCTGATTTCTTTGTTTTGACTTGATTGAGCGATTTACTTGTTGCAAGTATTTAATTGCTCGTTTTTTTCCTTCGGTAATATTCTGTATCAACTCTTCCTTATTTATCCCTCCTGATAATACAAATGCTGTCTGAAAAGAGTGTTTTGGTGATAATGTGAGAAAAGCAAGTTGTAACGCTGATGAAAGTTCACCTGAAGTATCGTATAATGTGTTTGAGAGATTAAGCTTTTCGTTGTCAATTTTCAAGTCTTTTGTCAAGCACGATTCAAAATGAGTAGGCTTTGAAATAGTTGAAAATCCTCCGTATAGTTTTGTCATGTCATATTGATAAATGATATCATTTTCTACGTCATAACCCGCAAAATCGTTATCGTATCCTTCAAGACCATTTACATCAAAGTCAAACACAAAATACATTGAAAAATCTACTAAATTATAGTCTGAAATGTTTTTTAAGGTGAAAAATGTTATCAAATATGGTTCATGGGGATACATGAAGATATCCACGTACAAGCGAATAAGATGATTTTGTTTCGTAAATTTCATGGGTTTAATTTTTCCTTTTTCCATGAGATCTTTTAGATATTCTTGAACGTCAAAGTCTAAAGTTATTCTATGAATTGAAGAGCCCTTCCTGCTGTTCACTAGTTTATATATGGGTGTTGGCTCTACATTTTTTAAAACTACGGGAATCGTTCCAATCCTCTTTCCTTTTAATTTAAAACTAAACCTCGGTCCAGCTTTGACGGGATCAGTGAGAAATAATAGGTATTTTCCTTTATATTTGATTTCTTTTATTGAAAAACCCATCAGGTATCCTGCTGCATTTCACGTTGCCAATATATCGTTGAATTGAATGTTTAAAACCTGTGACATTAATTTTTAACCTCCAAGTTTAACTATTTCTATAAACCTCCATTTTTTTAAGATAAAATAATATAAATTCTTAATTTTAAGAAGAATTATTACAAATAAAAAAGTTTGGTTATAATTTAAAAGAATCACTAAAACTGTTCCATCATTTTTGATGCAATGTACACGAAAGCATCATTGACATTTTCTCCAGTTTTAGCACTTGTAAGAATATAGAAATATCCATGTGTTTCGGCAAAATCTTTTATTTGTTCTTTCGATATTACAATTTTATCTGTTAAATCGCTTTTATTACCAATGACCACGATAGGTATTTTTCTTGATACTTTACGTCGGATCTCATCATGCCATCTATTTACATTATCTAATGTATCTTTACGTGTTCTATCAACAACTATAAATGCTGAATTTGCTCCGTTATAAAAATTAGGAGCAGCCATGGTTTTTTGCCCTCCAATATCCCATATAATGAATTTTACAGCGCTTTTTTCACTAAATTTGAGGGTTCTTTTTGATATTTGGAGTCCTATCGTTGCGATATAATTTTCCTTGAATGTATTTTCCACGAAACGTTTTATTAAAGAAGTTTTTCCAACCTTAAAGTCCCCTGTAAGGATTAATTTTGTTGAAAATTCACCTGGTGGAAACTTACCTTGTCTCGTTTTAGATAAGATTTTCACGATATCTGGTATTTCAAGAGAAATTTGTTCATCTTTATCAAGAATTAATTCTATTTTTGTTGCTACATGTTCGGAAAGAATACGTAATGTCACATCTGATACTTCTGGACTAGAGATAGTTGTCAAAATTGATTTAGGTCCCATTGAACAATAAGTAAATTTTTGATCTCCTAATGTTGTTATGTTAAAAAAGCTTGATTGGGTTCCAAATTCAGCTTTAATCCTGTCAATGTAGTTATCTAAAATGGCAGAAAGGCTTCCAACTACTTCCTCGATAGCATCACTTCTCCCCTCAGAGGCAATTATCAATCCATCTCGATCGTAAATAGAAACTGCCAAAATACCTTCTACTTCATTAATGTAATTCGAGAGAATCGTTTTAAGCCTTTCTTCTAACATGATTAAGTAACTAATTTAAAATCATTTCTTTTTGAGTCTTATCTTAATTAATACATGAAGAGCTATTTAAAATTTATTAAGTATGAATTAACTGATGACACAGACGAATCTTTAATCAATACCTAATGACATCTCATAGGTTTTTGATCTTATGGTATTATAAACCGACTTTAATACGATTTCAAATGCTTTGTTTTCGATGGTTTGTGGTATCCCTATATTTTCTAGTATTTCTGATACTTTTCCAGGTTTGTTATATTTGAACCCGATCTTGATATTTTCATTTATGTAGGGTTTATTATGGTTTAATTCTTTAATTGAGAGCTTTGGTTTTTTAAATTCAAAATCAACATCAACCGTTGAATTTTTTGTTTTTTCTTTAGAAGAAAATTCATAATTATTATCAATCTTTGAAAATTTTAGTTCGTCGAAAATCTCATTTTTAGACTTTCCATGAAGCTCAAACAAAAAAAATGGATCGAAGTCTAATACTCTTGCAAGATATAAAATGACAGCAGCAATGTGCTTACAGGGGATTGCGGTATCGGGACAAGAACAAGTGGCGTTTAGCCCTTTTGTCGCATCTGGAAATAAGGTATGTCCATGGTTCATAAAAATCT
>CAZRIR010000250.1:0-4021 GCA_964600195.1 uncultured archaeon
AAAATATAGCACGAGCGAAAGAAGACAGATTATCGAGACTTCGCCGTCAGAAAGTGGGTTTTGTGTTCCAAGATTATAATCTAATTAGTACTCTTACCGCTATGGAAAATATTGAAGCTTTATTGTGGCCAACAGTGTTAAGCAATAGAGAGATTGAGAATCGAGCAATTGCCGCATTAAGAGACGTGGAAATGCTCGAAAGAAAGGACCATTATCCTGTCGAGATGTCTGGAGGGGAAAAACAACGGGTTGCTTTAGCGAGAGCGATTGTAAGCAAGCCAAGAATAATATTTGGTGATGAAGTAACCGGAAATCTCGATCCTGAAAGTGAAAATATGATAGTATCACTTTTAAGGAAGATTAACGAGGAATACGAAACCACAATGGTGATTGTCACACATAGAGAAAATGTGGCTAAATATGGTAATGTTCTTATCAAGATGGATAAAGGTCGAATCCAAAGTGTTAAATAATTTGATTTTAAAATTTTTTATTTCTTATTTATTTTGAGTATATCTAAAGTATTTGATACTAGTAAGTTTATAAATATTCTAATCTTTATTTTGTATTAAAATGAATTTTTATATATTTAAAATTAATCCATATTAAATGAGCCATGCCAAGAGAAATTAAAGGAATTATAGTGAGTCGTCTTTTTGTATTATTAGCGATAATTGCCGTTCCAATCATTATTTTCTTATTATTCTTATTTGCTGATTTTCATGTCTGGTGGACAAATGATCTCGTGTTAGATGTATTTCTCACTAAATTTTTAGCACCTTTAACATTTAGCATCTCCTGGTTATATTTTTTAATATTATTTGCCATGCGATTTGCAACAACAATTGACTCCATGGAAAAGACTGTTAATATCATCCCCTTAAGATTAAAAATTTTCTATGGAATTAATGCCATGTTCATTCTCTTCATTTTTGGCTTTCCCTTAATCACACCAGTTATATCTATTGTCAGTTTTGCTTCATTAGCCTGGCAGATAACTACAATAAGGAAAAAAAATTGGGATGAGAAATCTAAAGCGCCTCTCATCACCTATATCTTGATGGGAATAATCTCTATTCTTCCAATTTTTTGTATAGTCAATATTGCCGTTGATTATATCAGATTTCCCATATATCTTGCACAAGCAGTTTGGTTACCATTACTTGATCACATTTATATTTTCTCTTATTGCTTGTGTACCTCCTTAGCAATAGGATCCTTATTTATACTCATAGCAAATAAAGGGGTTAGTGAATACGAAAACTTTTTTTTAGAACCAAAACAGGAACAATCCATTTTTTATATAAAAGTCATGGAAGTCTTCTTATTCCTGTTTTTCTTATATTTACAATATTCTAATTTACCGATTATACATCTTTTCTATAATTTAGGTTTCATAATCGTGCTTTTAGTTTCAATCGTAAACTATTTTTCAGGGAAGAATCAATCTAAAAAGTTTAGTTCGCACGTGTTTGGATATATCTTGGCAGCAATCTTCATGGGTTCAAATCTCCTATTATTTAGCAATCTTGAGTTTATATCAGATTTGCTTCGAAATGCAAGCCTCATTATTTTATCTGCAATTTTCATCATTGTTTTCACTTATACATTCGTAACAATAGAAGTATAAAGATTTTAGGCTTTTTTTCAAACAATTAAGATTTTTTATTAGTTTTTATATAATAGAAGTTAGATATAATACATAGATTTTTTTAAGGTTAAAAATTTAGAGTAATTTATTTAGTTATCATACATGTTCAATATGACATAAACACCAAGTGTTAATCATGAGTGAGAAAGTTCCAAAATATGATTTTATCATTGAAAAAGATGATTATGAGGAAGAAGAGGAAAGTGAAGAAGAAGAGTCGAAAAAGCCTAGTGATGAAGAAATTCAAGAGCGCATAAAATTATCCCAAGAAGAAAAGAGGAAAAGAAAAGAAAAAAAACTTCAAGAGGAAATCTCTAAAAAAAATATCAAAATTGAGATTAAAGATAAAGTCTTAACCATTTTAAAACGAGGAAAAGTGATTTCTAAAGAATCCTTAACGAATTTATTGATTAAGGCAGGAATAACACAGTATAATTACCGAATTAACTTGATTTCTAATCAAATAAAAGCAGAAATTCCTCATATAGGAGCTGCATTAAAAGAATTGAGGTTTGATAAAAAATTAAATTTTTCCATGATCGATGGAAATCACGTTTATTTCACGAAAGATTGGAAAAAAACCGTGAAATCAAAAGCATTGAAATTAGAATTCGATTGGAGAGCCCATAAAATACCTGAGGGGCGTAATAAATTATACATGGTTTTTAAAATCCCTGGAAGTAATACCGAAAGTCGTCACATGCTGTCAAGTTGTTATCCAGACGCTAAATTTGGTGGATTTAAACTCAATATTGACAGGAAATTTCAAAAGACAAATAGTTTTAAAATAATCAATGAAGGCGTAACTGGCGTTTTTGACAATGATAAATTGATTTTGAGTTGTAGTACCACTTCAGAAAACATTGATAGATCTGTCTATAAACTCATACAAATTGGTCGAAGGATAGTAGAAGAATTGATTAAACTCAATAGAAGATATTCAGAAATTCTTAAAATAAATAATTTAAATAACACGCTTTTCATACCTGTTGTTCCCATATTTAGAGAAATGGATAGAGGTTCATTTTATGACACCAAATATAATAATGCGTTAAGAATTATATTTGATTTTCCCGAAAAATTTGAAAAAAAAGATATTTTTGGTAAATATTCTATTATCTCGAAAGAACTCAAGAATGAAGAATTTGACCCGAAAAACTATTATGATTTCATTGAAAATACTTTCATATTCCAGACTAAGGCGTTTATTAGTAATGCTATTCTTAATGATTGGATTATTAATCCTGCCAAAGCTTTAAATTACGCGAAAGAGGATGATGAAATCAGAAAATTAATAGGTGAATATACGCAGGATATTGAAACAGACAGGATAATTCAAGAAAGATTAGAAGAATCCTTGAAGAAAAGTGAATTATTGAAAGACATGACAACTAATCTCCTTTTAACGCTCCTTGGAATCTCATTTTTAGTCAATACCCCATTGTTTCAAATTGGAGTAATTATCGTATTTATCGCGATAAATGTGATATATTTATATTTAAGAACTCGCAAGGCTAAGAAGAAAATCTTTTAATTTTTTATTTTTTTCTAAAAAAGATATCAGATTATCTTTGAATTCTGAAGCATGAGTCTCGTTAAAGCTTCAAAAGTGATATCAACATTTTCACCCGTCTTACTGCTACATTCAATAAAACCGTCCACACCCCTTGATTTAGAAATACTTATCCCATCATCACTCGAAACTTCTCTTTCTTCACCGAGATCTGCTTTTCCTCCAACTACTAATATCGGAAATTGATATTCTGGTTTTATTTCCTTGTGAACGACCATCATCCAATCATCTATATGCGCGAGAGAAGCATAATTGGTAACGTCATACATGAATAATCCCCCATTAGCGCCCCTTACGTAACTTGGTAATAAGAACCGAAACCGCTCTTCGCCTCCAAAATCCCATATCTGCAGTTTAACTTTCTTACCATCAACTTCCAAGCTTTTCACTTCAAAATCAATTCCGATGGTCATTTTTGAATCGGACTTAAAGATATCGGTCAAAAATCTTTGAGCTAAAGTCGTTTTTCCCGTTCCAGCATCTCCAAAAATGATGACCTTGTATGTAGCGTCGTACATGATATAACCGCAAAAAATTAAATTAATATTAACCTTTGTATTAGAATAATTATCAAAAATTTATGAATCCTTCTTTTAATAATTAGATATAATTGCTATAAAAGTTTTTGTTAAACCCAAATTATTTTCAAATTAAGAAATTTATTCTAATTTTTAGAGGAAATGAACAATCAATTCATCTTTAAAAGAGCATAAACATGAAATTTAATAAAAATTTAGAATATTCCTTCAATATAATTAATCATAAATAATATACTATAATTATCTTGAATTCATTTA
>CAZRIR010000251.1:0-4020 GCA_964600195.1 uncultured archaeon
GGCTAAAATTTTAAATATTTCGATGTCATCATCATTCTTTGAACAAATTAATAATTAACAATTAAAAAGGTGTAAATTTTGTTAGGCAAGTTTATATCAGAACATTATATAAACCAAAATGTTGATGTCTATTGTGGTCCTCCGTCAAATTTTTCTGGAAAGGTTATTGGTTGTGCAGATGATGTCTTAACCTTAGAAAGCGAAGGTAAAACCTTAACACACATTTTCATTCCCCATATCATAGCAATTTGGAAATCTAAATAACTTTTTCCTTTTTTTTTATTTTTTAGTTATGAATTATTTTTCATAATAAACACCTTTAAATAGCCTTCTTCACTTATTTTAATTAAGTTATGAATTAATATTACACAACTATATAATTAAAAAGTGAGATATAATGGAAAAAGCGGATCATGAATTAGATACTATAAGATTAAAAAAAGCAAATAATATGATGAATAAAACAGAAATGCCAACTTCTATAGTTAAATTGCATACATATCAGGAATATGAAAAACTCTTGGCAACATATCCAGAAAAGGTCATCCTTATTGATTTTACGGCCGTTTGGTGCGGACCTTGTAAGTTCTATGCTCCAATTTTTGAAAGAGTCCAGAAAGAATATTCCGATGATTTTGTTTTCGCCAAAGTTGATGTTGATGAAAATCACCAAGTAGCAATGCAATATCAGATAACTGGAGTACCCACAACCTTATTTATCAGAAATGGAAAGGTAATTCAACAAGCAGTAGGAGCATTGAATTATGACATGTTGAAAAACTATTTAGATTCTTTAAAGTTTTAAATTTTTTTTATTAATTTTTTTATTTATCTATAAAGGAATAGGAATTAAAGATTATCATGGAAATTATAAGTAAACAACTTGAAGAATTCAATGATATTGATATAAACAAAATTTTAGAGAAAGATGAAATCTTTTCAAGTTCAAAACTATTCAAGTGTATTTTAGGGTTAAACCATACAGAATCTAAGATTTTTGGATATATTATAAACAATAAAGATGTCGCAACAGCAGAATTAGCAGATCAACTAACCATGGATAGAAGTTCTATTCAAAGAGCACTTCAAAATTTATCTGATCTGAAAATTATTAACCGAAAATCAATGTCAATGAAAGATTATGTTGAATCAAAAAAAATAAATGATATGAATAAAAAAGGATACGTCTATGTTTATAACGCAGAAGAAATGGAATTAATAAAAAAAGAATTGAAATACTTGTTAGGAAAGTGGTACGAATCAATGCTAAATTTTGTGGAAAATCTCGACAATCTATGTGAATGTTGTGGTTTAAAATTTGAAGATTGCTAGATTTTTTTTCTCGCTAATTTTTTATTCAAAAAATAAATTTTAATAGGTTTTATCTTATTTTTATTCTATGGGGAAGAAGAAATTTATAGAGTTCCTGCCTTAAAATAAATTAGTAGATAAGAATAAAAATAAAAATTTAATGAATCTAAATGAATTTAGAAAAATTATTTAATCCAAAAAGCATGGCTGTTGTAGGTGTGAGCAAGCGAAACCCTCTTAGTCCTGGGAGGATCATACTTTTAAAAAATGAGTATGAAATGAATGTAAAAGTATATGGAATCCATCCGGAAGCAGGACAATTAGAAGGCGTAGATTTATACCCAAGTTTAGATAAACTTCCCGAAATCCCAGATCTTCTCGTGATAGCGGTAAGTGCTGATGACACGTTAAAATATATCGAGCAATGTGTAGATTATGGAATAAAAGCTGCTGTTATAATTGGTGGTGGATTTGCTGAAATAGGAGGTGAAGGTATCAAACGTCAAGAAAAACTGGCCCAAATCTCCTTTGAGCATGAAATTGCAGTTTTAGGTCCGAATTGTATTGGTGTTTACGCACCCCCCTTAATTGATACAATATTTCTACCTACTGAGAGAATCACTCGCCCACCAAAAGGCTCCGTAGCCCTAATAAGTCAATCAGGCGGTTTTTTAATCGATCAATTTTTTGTTAAATTTAAAGAGAGAAACATCGGGGTCTCTACAGCTGTCTCAATAGGAAATAGAGCCGTTGTAGACGAGACAATGCTCCTTGAATATTTTAGTAATGTAGATCAAGAGACTTCTAATATCGCTTTTTATTTGGAGGGTTTTAAAGAAGGAAGAGCAAGAGATTTTCTTAGGGTAGCTCGTAAGTCAGAAGATATGGTTATATCTTTTTTTGGAGGCGTGACGGAACAGGGAAGGATCGCCACACAATCTCACACGGCATCCCTTGCAGGGAACTCGAAAATCTTATCTGCGGCTCTTAAACAAAACCTTATCATTCAACCGAAGGGAGAAGGTGAATTATTAACTTACTTAAAAGTATATGACGTGCTTTCTAATCGTAAGAAACCATTTGGAGAAAATACTATTAAATATGGAAATGTGGTGATTCTATCGGTCTCTGGAGGTCATGGTGTTATTTGCGCCGATTTAATTGGAAAATATGGTCTAAGTGCCATAAAATTTACATTAGAAGAAATAATTCAATTAAAAGAAAGCTTAAATCCAGTTGCGAGTAAGATAGCCTCCTTTAATAATCCGATCGATTTAACTGGAGCGGTCTTGGATATTGATATTGAAAATATGATTGAGGTACTATCTGATATTGAAAGGATTGAATGCATCCTCCTCTTATTATTACCTTACCCTCCAAACATTTCATTTCAAATTGGACGTAGAATTGCGAATATTATTACTTCCAAAAAGAAACCTGTCCTGTGTTTCGTTCCTTATGTATCAAAATATTCTTTAATAATCGAGTCTTTGGAGATAGCGAACATCCCCGTTTTTCATAGTATAAAAGAAGTCGCACAGGCCGCATCTGCACTGAAATTAAGGACTCGAGTAGAGAGTCTCAAAAAGGAAAATGTATATTGGAAATAATAATTCTAAAAAGAGCTACTCCTTCAAGTTATATCCAAAATGCTCGAAATTGTTTTTATGGTTTTTTTAATATACTCTCTATCATTTAAAGTTAATTCTATTGCTCCTTGGGGACAAATCGAAACACAACGACCACAACCACGACAATCATTAGTTATAAACGCACGTTCTTCATTTAATTTTATTGCATCAACAAAACATATACCCTGAATACAAGTTCCGCATCTAATACACGTACCTTTCACTTCTACTTTCACTCCAGGCAATTTTTTGATTTTTTTTCCTATTTTCTTATTTAAAACTGAAGAAACTCTCCATAGACAGCAACAAGGACAGCAATTACATATTGACATTAATTTCTCTCCTTGTTCCACACCAAGCCATTGTTTATCTAGTTTATTACGACCTATCATGTGAACCAATCCTGCTTCACGACATTTTTGGAGATAGTCTAAGGCCTCAACCTCAGAAACATGTCTTCCTAATTGAGGATTTATGTCTAATGTAGCATCACCTAAAAATAAACATCCATAATTAATTGGATAATCCTCACATTGCATGCTAGAACGACATATACAAAAATCCATTATCCAATGATGTTTTGCTTTTTTAATGAAATGTTCTAATATTTGGGACGGTATGACATAATCATCATGGACATGAACGGTTTTATCAACAGGTATCACTTTATCTTGAGGGAGATAAAATATATCATCTCCTTCAAATAGTAAATAATCAAATATTTTTCCTAATAGAGGTAATCGTGTTAATTTTGCTAAAAATTTTATGCTAGGAAATGCTTGTTTAAGCAACTTTACAAACCAAAGGGGACGAGCCATAATTATATTTTAAAATGGAAGCGTTAAAATATCTTCGAATTTAATTTTTTTTAGGGTACTTTTAATAAAATTATTATTCTACAGTGAACAAAATGGAGAAATGTGTTATATGTAATTCTATTACTTCATTTAAATTTGAAGGAGAGGGAAAATATAAAGGGAAGTCAATATGTCCAAAATGTCAATCTGAAGTAAAGGGAACGACTTTTGGGGGATGTAATAGTGATGATGATTGTTCAATAAAATTAGAAAGGAAATAA
>CAZRIR010000252.1:0-4015 GCA_964600195.1 uncultured archaeon
TGTCCCGTGAAGAATCATTTGCAATTGGTATGAATTCAGAATCTTTTCTTACCATCGTCAATCCAACATTACTGGCAGTATTATTTTGGACTAACCACGAATTATCAGATACTACATAATCATTTCCCCATCTATATATTATATAATATACTATTGTATAATTTTTGTTAGCTTCTAAAATATTTGAACTAAGATTGAAAGTAACCCATTCATTTCTGGTGAATTCATCCTTTGTAATTCTTATCTCATTATCACTCAGTAACTCTTGCATCTCATCATCGTATATTAGTATTTTATACCAATAAGTTGCTCCAAGGTTTGTCCCAAATTTTGAAAGTGTATGATTTATATAAAGAGATATATTTTCAATAGCGATAAATGCCACATCATTCGGAGTTGTGAATTTTTGGGCAATAACAGAACCATTCTCAACACCAGATTTCTGAGAATCATCAAAAGCAATTGGAAATATATCGGTCCCATTGTATATATTATATGTACGGATATCTAATCGATTTAATAAATATGGATAACCACTATAAGTTAAATTATTAGGAATAGATGTACTAAGATTATTTAAGTGATCCCAATCCTTCTGTAATGGATTGACTTTCATTCCCATTGTTGAGATCCCTCCATTATATACGCCAGAATAATTGATATCACTAGAAGTATTAATATTGATTGAATTATTTTGATTTCTGTTTAAATTTCTAATCAAAACCGTCATAACTGGAGTTATAATCATAAATGCTAAGAAAACAGTTAGAATTATTAATTTATTTCTAAACTTATTTTTCATTTTTAAAAATTTGAAATATTTTTTAATTATCATGTGTAAACCAAACTCTAGGGTAAATTTTTTTAAATAATTAGAATATTAATGTTTTTAAAAAGCATTTCTATTTAGTTTATAAATAGGATAAAAAATTAGTATTATTTGATTTACATTCAGAAAACTTAAAAATTTAAAAAAGGATTACCTAAATAAAAAAAAAATTATATTATTGATTTAACTTTTTGAGAAGAAATGCCATATTTTTACCTAAATTCCTAAAAGTTTCTATTCCCTCATCATCATCCTTAACATCACCAGGTCCCAAACCCAAACCCAAATTCCAATAACTTGAACCAACAACAAACATTTCAGCGATCAAGAAGAAATAATTAATGCTAGAGAAAACGTGATTTGCGCCTTGGCGCCTTACCGCAACTACTGAGGCACCAACCTTATGTTTTAAAAGATTTCCATTTTGTTTACACACAAAACCAGCGCGTTCGATGAGAGCTTTAATATTCGTGGATACATCAGAAAAGTATGTGGGAGATCCCAAGATGATACCATCAGCGGTTATTATTTTTGCGATATACTCATTCATCTTGTCGTCTACTTGATTGCATTTTTTATTCTTGTTCTCAGCACACTTATAGCAGGCAATGCATCCATGTAATTTTTTAGCACCGATCCAAATTAATTCACATTCAATACCTTCTGATTCAAGTTCTTCCTTGACAATATTCAAACAATAATTGGTATTTCCATTTTTTCTCGGGCTTCCATTAAATAAAACTACTTTCATATTCTTCACAATTTATATTTTCAAAGAAATCCATTATTAAATATATAATCAATTACAATCACAAAAATTACAACTTTATTAAATACTTCCATGAATATAAATATTAAACGTTTTCCAGAATTATTAGTACCTATTCAGGATTGGAACAGTTTAAAGACGATTATTTCAACAGATAATGCAGATGCTTTTTATTTTGGAGTTCAAGATTATAACATGAGGGCTCAAGCAAGGAATTTTACGATCCAAGACCTGAATAAAATATCAAGTTGCTGTCATGAACGAGAGAGGTATATCAAAACCTACTTGACGACGAATATCCTGATATATGATTCCGAATTGCAGGATTTAGAAAGCGTGATTTTAAATGCCAAGGATGCCGGTATTGATGGAATTATCTGTCATGATATAGCCGCCATTAACATTGCAAAGAAAAATCACATGGAGTTTCACATCTCAACTCAAGCAAATATTTCCAACCTTGAATCCGCGTTATTTTATGAAAATTTAGGGGCTAGAAGGATCAATTTAGCTAGAGAATTATCCTTAGAGCAAATAAAAAAAATAAAAGCTCAATTAAATAAATCAGAAATAGAATGTTTTGTTCATGGTTCCATGTGCACTTCTGTCAGTGGAAGATGTTATCTCTCAGCAGTTATCTGTGATTCTGAAGAATTCTCGGCAAATCGTGGTAAATGCATTCAGCCATGTAGAAGAAAATGGAAAGTAGTTGATGATGATAATAACAAGTTGATTTATGATGGACAGAGGTTTTTAAATGCAAGAGATCTCTGCATGATCCAATACATTCCGCAACTAATTGAGGCGAAAATTGATTCGTTTAAAATAGAAGGGCGGATGAAAGACCCGTTCTATATAGAGATTGTTTCTGGATGCTACCGGGAAGCAATTGACAGTTATCAAGACGGAACTTTTTGTGAGAAAAAGGTAAATAATTGGTTGGAAAGATTATCTAAAGTTTATAATCGAGGATTCCATGCGGGGTTCTATTTTCACAGACCCACAATCGAAGAAGTAGAATTAATTGAAGGTGGGAATATTTCTCCATGGCGAAAATATTATATTGGTAAAATTATCTCATTTGATGCCATGAGCATGACTGCTAATATTCTAATGGAAAATGTTAATATTCCAATTAAGATTGGGAGCGAAATAATTATAAGTGGTAATGACACCTATCATATTGATAAAATACAAAAAATACATGTAAAAGGAAAAAAAATAGAAAAAATAATTCGAGATCAAGGGGATTTGCCTTTAAAAGTTAATATTCGCCTTGGAGAGAACGTAGAAACAAATGATCGTGTATATATTCTAACCAAGGAACAATTCTTTTTATAACGATTCAACCCGAGAAAATCAAATAAATACCATGAGTCTTGAAGAAAAACGTAAAGATTTAGTTGAAAACCTCATTAAGAGAGGTGTTTTAACCAAAAAAGAAGTAATTAATGCAATGCTCAAGGTACCACGGCATTTATTCATTCCTGAAAAAGCTATTTCTTCGGCATATATTGATTCGCCGCTTTCAATTGGTTTGAACCAAACAATAAGCGCACCTCACATGAACGCTATGATGTGCGAATATCTTGAATTAAAAGAAGGAGATAAAGTTTTAGAAATAGGAACTGGTTCAGGTTATCATGCTGCGTTATGTGCAGAATTGGTTGCCCCAGAGGGTTCAAAAAATCCAGGCCACGTATATTCTATAGAACGTCTTGAAGAACTTGTTCAAAAAGCAAAAGAAGCTTTAAAAAAAACCGGTTATGATAATAGAGTCACCGTTATTCACGGTGATGGGACATTAGGTTATTCTGAGGAGGCTCCTTATGATAAAATATTAGTTACTGCCGCATCACCTGAAAAGGTCCCTCAACCTTTTAAAGATCAACTTAAAAATGGGGGATTATTATGCATCCCCGCAGGTTCTAAGAATTTCGGTCAGACTTTGTACTTAGTAAAAAAAAATGGGAATAGCTATGATGTAAAGAAAAAGTGTGGCGTGAGATTTGTTCCGCTGATTGGTGATCATGGATTTTAATTATTAGTTCAATCGTCTAATATCTGCTTGCACTTCTTTTTTAATAGTTCGTGTCTTATTTCTTGAACGAAAACATTTCTCCTAATTTCTTCTTTTATTGCCTCATCACACCCATTCCAACAATCATCTTTGTGATTTGCATAACAAGCAGACATTTTATTTATCAACCTCAATTATTACTCTTAATCCATACTAGTATAGAAATAAAAAATATTAGTAGCTTTGGATTATAGAATATAAAGTATAGATAGAAAAAGGTTATATGAAGATAAACAAATATGATATTTACTTATTCAATAAAATCTTATTTTTCTTTGAAATAAAAATGTTTAGAACGTTGTTTTTCAATTTTGGATTTTACTAATTTCTTCCTAAC
>CAZRIR010000253.1:0-4005 GCA_964600195.1 uncultured archaeon
GCTTATTTGTTATTTCAGAAAGCTCTTTTATGACAAGTGGTATTTTTTCAAGTGACTTAAAATATTCATTAATTGAGCTTCCATAATCCATTTTTAATATCATTTCAAATTCATAGAAGATTTCATCGTAAAGCATTGTTTTATCTTCCATCAATAAATCAGAAGTTATTTTAATTTCTGGAACGGATAATATCAATATAATTAATTTTGATATATTAATGAACAGTTCATTTAAATCTTCTCCATTTAACAATATTGAATGTAATTTAGAAGCCAGAATTAAGTTTTTTGGTTGATGATTTAGATCATCTTGATAGTTTCTTTTTTTTAAGTTGAGATTTTGCTCTATTAAGGTGTCATAAAAATTATTTTCAATAATTCCATTTGAAATGAAGTATCATCCCAACCACATTGTTAATTTATTTTTATATATTTTATCAATTATATAAAAAGGAGGAGCGAATGGATTTTTTAATGTAAAAGATTCATAAATATTAAATTTTAATTCTACATCAGGTCAAGATTATCGAGAAATATATTATTTTTAGGACAAATTCGTTTCTGATTTTAAAATGGTTGTTCATATGGTACATGAATGATATTACTTTCTGATAAGAGTAATATACTCACAGAATCGACCTGAAATTATTCTATTGATGGATATTGATCTTCTATTTTTTTTGCTAATTCAGTACTAAAGAAATTTATCCAATATTTTATAGATAATTTTTTTCCAAATATATGATACAAAATCCCTAATATCAAACCTATAAATAAAATCGTTACCAGTATGAAAATGAAAATAAATGAATAACTCAAGCTTCTCAAAAAGATAAAGAACAATAAATTATGAACTATAAAAATTGTAAGTGAATAAGATGAGAAATAAAATAAGAATCTATAATTTTTCTTAACACGATTAGAAAATTTTTCTTCTATATAGATCATGAGCGAAAGCAATAAAATCTGAATTCCAATAGTATAACATGTCCAAGAAAGTGTTCTTGTCATTAGGAAAGATGGAAAATCATATAAAATTCCAAAAGTTATCCAAATTGGGCTCATTAACACCATTGGAGTTAATAGGTTTTTTTTTATGAGTAATTTTCTTCGGTTTTCATTTTCTTGAAGATAGATATCAAAAATGATATCACCAATTATAGTCCCCATCAAGAAAAAAGGAAAAAAAATCATGATAGGATCCATTATTGGATATCCATTGTATAAAATATGAAATAAAATTCCAAAGAAATTATTTTTATTTTGAAATGGTATTAAAACTTGAAGTAGCATCTGATTTAAAATTAAGAAAATTAAAACAATGATAAAACGAGTTATTTTTGAGGTTTTAATCAAAGGCCATGAAAGGAGTATTGAGACACTAATAGTTAAAAGAACATACCAGATCCAAACGTCAAATGCATTTTGCGTATAGATTGCTATCGGTATATTATAAAGCAAGGCTATAACTAATAATATCAAACCACGAAGTAAAAATATATTTTTAGAATATCTTTTGTTAAGATTCCCAGCTATTAATTCTTTAACTTGCTGATTTTTATAGAATAAGACTGAACTTACACCAGATATGAATAAAAATGAGCTTGCTCCCAGGACATCAAAAATGGACGCCATTAAACTATAATACCAAAAGTCTTCAGAAATAAGCCACCAATTGAGGAGATGAGCTACAACTATCCATAACATGCTTAAACCACGAAAAGAATCAATACTTTTTATTCGTTGCATTAAGTAATACAAAATAAAAGTTAGTAATAAATCAAATTCCTAAAAATAATAAGAGTATAAAAAAAAGTAGTGAAAAAATTTTTTATTAAACTCCTCGAAGTTTCACTCCTAAGAAGATTATAAACCAGGCAACTCCCGTGAGGGCAACACCAGTTATTATCATTACTAGATCTACATTCCAAGCAGGGGCTTGCCCTAAAACTTGTTCTAAAAAAGGAACTGCACGGTCGAAAGCACCAATGGCCGCCATAGCAATACCAAGAATTTCTAACGCCAGTGATACAATTATTGTTATTTTTTTGGGAGGGGAATATTCAAACGGCATAACGTTTCATTTTTTAATTTTATTAAAATTGGTAACCTCTTGATTATTTAAAAAAATTTGGTATTATTAGATTATAAATCAGCTTCAAGTTCAGATAGAAAGGTCTCAATATCCTTAGAAAAGGTTAATATTTTACTCTCTATTTGGTTAGTTAATTTCCCTAAATCTTTAAAATCAGGATTTTCAACTAAAATATGCTCTATTATTGAATCAAGACCCTCTATTTTTGATGGAATGTGATATTTATTCCAATTATTTTCTTTAAGCAAATTCCAATATTTATGCTGAACCTTTTTATTTTTAGCTGCTAACCAAACTTCAAATCTTAATTTTTCATGAATAAAAACTATAGCAATTTTTAATTCTCTAACTTTTAAAATGTCTGGAAAAAAGGAAAAATACGACATATCCATATATCCATAGTAAATATTTCCAGATACATGATAATCTGGATATTTCTTTTTAAAATACATTCTTAATTTCATGAGATATTCTATCAATCCTTTATATGCTATTTGAATGTCTCCTTTCTCTATTTGTTTTTTATATTCATTTAAATATTCATAAAATGGTTTCATAACTATTTGCTCTATTAAATTTTGTTCTTTTACCTATTTAATTTTTTGATCCAATCCATGTTATTCTTTAGCTCTTCATATTCTTCTTTATCTCCAAAATCTCCTCGGAATACATCCTTATTTAGCTTGAATACATAAACTTTCCAATTTCTTTTAATTATACCCTTATTTATCGCTTGTGGAATTTCTATTTCTCCTCTCTTGGTAGGGGATAAATATCTTAGTACCTCAAAAATTTCACGGGAAAGAATAAAGATTCCACAGTTATTGAGTCGAGTAGTGCCTATGGAAGATGCATCTTTTTCGATGATTTCTATACAATAGTCACCATCGCAATATATTGCACCCCCTTTGGATAAATCAATCTTATAGTTAGACACGATGATAAAATCATGATTTTCTTTTTTGAAAAAATCATACACCATTTTGTAGATCCTATAAGGAACCAAGACATCACCCCAAATAAGAAAAAAGTAATCGTCTTCAATTAGCTTTTCACATAATAAAACAGCACCACCAGTCCCATTTAAATTAATTTGCTCAACATAATCGATATGAATATTCCATTGAGAGCCATCCTTAAAATACTCTATAATTTGCTCTTTATGATACCCGACTACTAAAATGATATCCTTTAAACCGGCATGTATTAATCCCTCTATTATAAATTCTAATAAAGGTTTGCCAAGGATGGGAAGCATCACTTTTTGGATACTTTTTGTGTAAGGTAACATCCTTTTACCATATCCTGCACATAATATAATTGCCTTCAATGAGTACCAGCACTTAATTAATCAATAATAATAGTTTTCTGTATGACATAAATAGCAAGGATAGGATATAAATTGGTATTATGGGCATATTACATTCCTCTAAAATAATATTTAGATATTATTTAAATAACATAAATATACCCAACCACATCATCATGACCTACTGATATTACCACTGAGGTATTATGATTAGAGACATCATTATAATAAAAGATGGTTTACCCTTATATTCCACTCATTTTAAGAACACAGATCATACCATCTCCCATGTATTTACTCAAAATAATGATATCATCATGATGACGGGGTTTTTATCAGCATTAAATTCTTTTTCTGAAGAATTTGATAATTTTGGCCCCATTAAAGAATTACGCCTGTTAAATAATGAATTAAAATTATCTTTTCTAAAAGATAATACCATTCCTAACTTGATTTATCTTGCTACATATGATGAGGGATCGAAAGGTGTAAACGTGCAAAGATCATTGAGGAAGATTTCCAAAGATTTTGTCGAAAAATATGGTATTGATGAAATAGAGAATTGGAGTGGAAAAACGGATTACTTTAATGCAATGAATGA
>CAZRIR010000254.1:0-3997 GCA_964600195.1 uncultured archaeon
CTATATGGAAGAATCTTCATATTAAACCATCCATAATTCTGAATTTGAACATCAATATCTTTAGGAATGAGAGTCTCCATTACTTTTTCGGCATCATCAATCATCTTATCATATACTAAATTAGATGATATATGCTTTATTGATCTTCCAATATCAGTATCAATTATATTTAAAATTTTTTTACAAGCAGGAGTAAAACGTTTAATAAGTAAATTATTATCGAGAAAGATAGTCCCTATATTAGAACTTGTCATCAAATTATACATGTCATCATTAATATTTCTTAGTTCAGTTATTTTAGATTCTAATTCACTATTAACGGTGGTTAATTCTTCATTTACAGATTGTAGCTCTTCTTTAGATGTCTGTAATTCCTCATTTGTGCTTTGTAATTCTTCGTTAGATGATTGCAATTCTTCATTAGTGGTTTCTAATTCTTCTATTGTTGTCTGAAGATATTGTTTAGTTGAATTTAATTCATCTTCTAATTCTATAAGCCTCTGGTTATTGATTTTATCAAAATTATCTAAATTTTCTGGAACGATCTTTTTAATCTTTTCTTTTGAAAATTTTTCAAAAGAAACAATAATAAAACCTTTAATTGATCTAGGTTCATCAATCGGAATAATAGACAAGTTGAAATATATCTTGTCATCATCTTTATTCAATGATAGATTATCATGATGCAATTCTGAATTGTCGTTAATTGCTCTACGAATTCCAACTGATAATTTTAACTTTAAGCCTTTTTTGGCCATTTCAAATATATTCATTTTTGGTTCTCCTTTAGGTAAATCTAAAAATTCACTAACATTACCTTGAATATATTGTATCATTCCTAATTTGTCTATAATAACAGAAGGGGGCGAGTACTTATCTATTAAAATTTTTTGTAATGAATTACCTAGATTTGTAATTTTTGGTTTCATGTCGATTTTACGTGCCTGTTCTTTGAAATCATTATCTATTAACGGTGGGAACGGTTTTGATAGATCTAATTTCTCGGGAATCATGTCATTTCGCTGAAATAATTTCCATTTCCTATTTAACACTGAAAATAAATTGGAACTAAGTCCAATAGTTTCAGAATTACCTAGAAATAAATAACCTTTTGAGTTTAAGGAATAATGAAACATGATTATCAATTTATTTTGAATTTCTGGTTTCAAATATATTAATAGGTTTCTGCAACTGATTAAATCAATTTTTGAAAAAGGAGGATCGATTAATATATCATGAACAGCAAAAATTATCCTTTCGCGAATTTTTTTTTTTACTTTATATGCATTGCTTTTCAAAATGAAATATTTTTTAAGGAGAGAATCTGAAACATCAGCAGCAATATTATCGGGATAAATACCCATCCGAGCTTTTTCTATAGATACTTTATCAATATCAGAGGCAAATATTTGACATTTATTTTTTACTTCATGTTTTTCTAAAAATTCTTGAACTAATATTGCAATTGAATATGCTTCTTCTCCAGTTGAGCACCCAGGAATCCACAATCTTATAGCTCTATTGATTAAATTCTCATTAAGAAGCATTGGTAAGACCTTATCTTCTAATAATTCAAAAGCTTCTTTATCTCGGAAGAAATTTGTCACACCTATTAAGAGTTCTTTAAAAAGGATATCAAGTTCATTCTTATTTTTTTTGATATACTCAAAGTATTCTTGGAAACTATGCAGTTGATTTATGTTTAATCTTCTTTCTATTCGCCTGAGAATTGTATTATGTTTGTAGGACGTGAAATCATGTCCAGTTTGGTTTCTTAATAAGGTTAATAATTTACTAATTAAATCATTTTTAGTTAGAAAACCTAATTTATTAGCAATTTTGTCGAATGATCGTTTTTTTTGAACGTAATTAATTAACTTTTCAGGCATTTTATTTGGTGTCAGGATATAATCAATTAGAGCATTATCTATAGCACTTCTAAGCATCCCATCATACTCTGCGGAGTCTGGATCTTGAACCATTACCATTCCACCAACTCCATTGATCTCTCTCATTCCAAGGGTTCCATCAGTTCCTGTTCCAGAAAATAGAATACCCATTGATCTTTCACCCTGTTCAAACGCAAGAGATCTGAAAAAATGGTCTATTGGTAATCTTAGACCTCGAGGAGCATTAGGGGGTGAAAGTTTTAGGTGTCCATCGGAGATATTCATATTAGAATTAGGAGGTATTATATAAACATTATTAGGTTCGATTTTAGTGTTATCATGGACTTGGATTACATTCATGGAAGTGTATTTCATTATCAATTCACTAAGAATACTTTTTCGGGTTGGATCTAAGTGAGGAACTAATACAAAAGCCATTCCACTATTTATGGGCATATTAGAAAAGAATTCTCTGAATGCTTCTAAACCACCTGCAGAAGAACCTATTCCGATAATGGGAAAATAATCCTTTTTTACGATTTTTCCTCTTGCTTCCAACATTTTTTACATCCCTTTAAATAAAAATAACCATAGATAATTGCTTTAAATAATATGATCAAATAAGAGGCTTTAATATTTACTATAAAATTTTAAATTTTTACTTTAAAAATAGAAGAAATGTAGTTTTTCATTGACTCTTTTTATCTAATAAATCGACCTTAAATTTAATACATTTGAACACAAAATATTTAGGAAGATCATTTTAAAGTAGAATTTTTTAGTATTCTTTCGCTCAATATTTGTTAATTTTTGTAATTTTATTTATTTTTTTACAATAATTAAAACTTCTTTTAATAAAAAATCTTCATTAAAGACAAATTTTATATATAAAAACTAGATAAAAAATCAAGATTACTATATGAAAATTTTATAAAGAAGGTGTATATCATCGAAAAATATGAAATAATTGAGCAAAATGCTATAGATAATTTTTCAGTTGCAAAAAATGAAAATGAATTAGTTTTAAATTCAAAAAAGTTAGCTAAATTAGAAAAAGAAAGAGCAAAAGCAAAAGATCTTTTAAGCAAACAAGAATTGAATCTCCCAAGAATAAAAAAATAATTAGCTGAAAAATGATTAAAAATCTCCAAGATCCAAGGGAATTTGTCAAAAAAGCAATTTGTTTATGTTAAATTAGCGAAAAATGGACCACTAGACGAGAAAATAAATAAGATTGAAAAGGTTTCTATAGATTTTAGGAAAGATTTGGAAGATACTAAGGAGTAATTTGTAAAAAATTTGAAGAAATAAAGAAAAAGAAGATAATCTATCTAACATTAAAAAAGATTTATCTGATGCTATTTCTAAAGAAGAAAAAATGTAATATCTCTCAGGAGGTTAAATCTCAACTAATTTTTTTATGTGATTTTTTTATTTATTTATGCTTGATATTAAGTTTATATTTCCTCAAAAAACAATTATTGAAAATGGAGAACTTCTTAAGAACAATTATATATCGGAAATTTAATGATTAATCAATGTAATTAATTATTTTATAAAACTACTTTATTTGACTATCCTCATTAAAAACTCATTTCTATTTACTAACTGAGAAGTTATAAATTATTATAAAAGGACATAAATATATAATTTTCTTAAAACTTCTTTAATCCAATAAAATTTTCAAAGTATAATTACTTGGGGGCAGCTAGAATGAGTGAACAAATTCAAATTAAAAAAGAAAAAAGTAATAAAAAGGAAAAAGAACCAAAGGAGTTAGTAATTAATAGGGAACGACCATTTTCATTATATCAAGACATGGATCGTTATTTTAATGATCTATCAAGAAATCTTTTTGATGATTGGATGTCTCCATTGAGATCTAGGATATGGCCTATATTAAGCTCATCGATAATTGAAAGAGAACCATTTTTTAGAGTGCCATTAACGAATATCACTGAAGATGATAAGAATTTTAATATAGTTGCTGAAATGCCTGGTTTAAATAAGGGAGATATCACAATTTCAATCCAAGATGGGAATTTGGAAATTAAAGGTGAAGTTAAAGAAGAAAAAAAGGAAGAAAAAGAAGGGGAATTAGTTAGGAG
>CAZRIR010000255.1:0-3995 GCA_964600195.1 uncultured archaeon
AAATATGGCGAAAAAGAAGAGTGAATAAATATTCAAGTAAATAAAAATTCCACCCAAACAGAGGGTGATGAGAGCAGAATAAGTGGGATGTCGGAGGACGGAATATATTTTGTGGTTTTGAATTTCACTTTCTTCGGGAAAGTATAAATAAACAACGGCCATATAATCAATTCCAAAGGTAATAATTGCTCTATAAACCATTAACAGGCCTATTATAATTATTATTATTCCTATAATAAAACAAATTAGATAAATTAAAGATCCTACAAAAGGTATCAATGATGAGAATGATAATGTAAAAATAATAGAAGGAAGGTCCGTCCAATAGGATGGAATCCAGTAATAAAAGGGAAATAACGCTTGAAAGACTATGCAAAACATGACAATTATTCCACTAAATCCAACTAAGAAAATTTTTTGATAAGATAATTGACCATACTTCTTTTTTAATTTATCACGACGAGCCCACAATTGATATACTAAAAGGAGACCAATACATCCTGTTATAAAATCCCCAATTACAGGAAAAAAGGGCTTTAAATAATAAATTATTTCATTTGCAGGAAAAAATTCGGGGATCAAATAAAAGGAAAATAAAAACAAGGAACATGCTATAAATACTGATATGAAAAAGATTGGAAGCATTACGGTTTTCTTTCCCTTAAAATAGGGAATTTTTTCACGAAATTTATTTATCCCCTTTAATTTCATTTTTTCAACTCAACATTTCTTAAAAAAAATATTTTTAATTACTAACTTTAAATTATTTTAATTATATAAATTAATTTATTGAAAATTTTAATTATTTCCTTTATTAAGTGTTTAAAAATGTATTTATTGTACTTCTTTCTCATTATTGTCGGGGTTATTATCTTAGTCCTCGTAATCTTTGGAATCCCACGAAAGAAAAGTAAAAGACGCCCCAATATTGAGGGTCTTGACAGTCCGGAAGTTGTAAATGCCTTTGAAAAAGTTGCAAGCTTCTTACCATTCAGATTCTTGCGTAAAAAAGTGGTATCTGAAATACGAAAGTTATCTCCCGATGGTAAATTGATAGACCTGGGATGTGGATCTGGAAACCTCATTGTTAAAATTGCCCAATCCTTTTCACATTTAGATTTGTTTGGCATGGATATTTCTTCCGAAATATTAAACCTTGCGAAAATGAGGGCAGAAAAGAATGGATTTAGTGATAAAATCGAATTCAAGGAAGGTTCGGTCGAAAATCTACCATTCCCCGGTGACCATGCGGATTTCATTGTAAGTACATTTTCACTACATCACTGGTCCAATCCAGAAAAAGCGATTCAAGAAATCTATCGAGTCTTGAAAAAGGAGGGAAAGGCATTGATTTTTGATTTCCGAAGAGATGCCCGAAAGTTTTTTTATGGTTTGTTAACCTTTGCAACAAAAGTAGTGGTTCCAAAGCCTTTGAAAGGCGTAAATGAACCTTTAGGCTCAATTAAGTCCAGTTATACTCTCATAGAATTGAAAGAAATGTTATCTAAAATTGATTTACATGAGGTAAAAGTTGATCCATATCTCATGTTCATGATTATAACAATCAAAAAATAAAGAAACACACTATTTATTTTCATAAGAATCTATAAATACTGAATTCAATGATAAAGACTAAATCATTCTAATTCAATACCAAATCCACTTTCTATTAACTCAACTAAGTAAGATACAAATCGAGCTGCTGGTGCTCCATCAACGACATCATGATTAAATAAAATCGTCATTGTCAAATATTCCCGTATTTTTATCTCATTATTTATTACTCCTGGTTTTTTTGTGATTCCTCCAATAGCAAATGCTAATGGATGAGCTGTAGTCGGAATGGGCCATCCACTTATCTTTCCAAACATGCCTACAGAAGTCACGATTATTGTTCCCATTTGTTGTTTAACACTAAGTGGATCTTTTAGAATTCTTTTAACAAAAAATTTCCTGATAAATTTAGGCATGGAAGTATAGAATTTCATCTTTATTTTCAAGTTACTTTCACCTAAAACGGATGCTCCATTTATATCTTCTTTTTGAGCAGCTCGAATTTTTTCATGTATTTGAATGATACTTTTTTCATTAGTTCTTCTTATCACTAATGGCATTGGTGCTTTAACTCCGTTAATGGTCTTTTCAACGGCTATTGAAATATCAACATCATTGAAGTTAATTACATGTTTTTTACCTTTCATCATGGAGTGAACCTCCTTGTGTTCACTTGCTGCTTTTCCAATACACTTTAAAAGCCATGCGGTAAATGACAATTTTATTCCCATATGAGTTTCATGGGTGATGATATCTTGACGTCCCTTTGTAACATCCACTTCAATTAAGCTCTTTACATAATGATATCTATCCCCTAATGCCAAGAAATCAAGAGTTGGAATCCTTGCTTTTGGAAATTTTAATTTGTGGTATTCCCCAATATTTTTTCTGTTCATAATCTTTTATGAATCCGTTTAAGTATAAAAACTCGATTATGTATGACAATCATGAAAATTAAGATTAAAAGTAAGTATTTTTAGTTCATTTTGAATTTCCATTTATATTTTTCAAGTTATTTAAGAAATTTTTGCAGGATGTTATTGGATGATTATTCTAAAACCTTAAATAACAAAAATTTATATTAAATTGAGAATAAAATAAAAAGGATGATTAAATATGGCTCAAAATTTAATGAAAGCAATTGTTTATGAAAGATATGGTCCTCCTGAAGTTCTGAAGATGATAGAAGTAGAAAAACCCATACCGAAGGATAATGAAATACTGGTCAGGGTTCACGCGACATCAGTATCCAGAGCGGACATAAAATTTCGAGATTGTTTTAAAAGATTCAATCCCATAGTACGATTTTTTGCACGATTGAATTTTGGTCTTAAAGGACCTAAAAAAATAAAAATATTAGGTTTGGAGCTATCCGGAGAAGTTGAAGCCGTAGGAAAAGAAGTTACAAAATTCAAGAAAGGGGACCAAGTATTTGCGTCTCCTGGTTTTCGTTTTGGAGGGTATGCGGAATATATATGTTTTCCTGAAGAGACTGAAAAAGAGAGATTCTCAAAAGAGGGGATAGTGGTTCTTAAACCAATTAACATGTCCTTTGAAGAAGCGGCTCCTGTTATAGGAGGGGGATTAACGGCATATACCGTGATTAGACAGGCCAATATCCAGGGAGGACAAAAAATCTTGATTTATGGCGCTTCTGGAAGTGTAGGCACTTATGCGGTGCAACTTGCCAAATATTTCGGGGGCGAAGTCACGGGCGTATGCAGTACAACGAATTTAAAGTTGGTAACATCTTTAGGAGCTGATAAGGTCGTTGATTATACAAAAGAAGATTTTACTCAGAGCAGGGAACTTTATGATGTTGTTTTTGATGCTGTAGCAAAATTTCCGCCTTCCAAGGCAAAAAAGGCTCTTAAAGAAGGAGGCGTCTACCTCAACGTCATAAAAGATTCGGGTACTGGAAAGGACATAAAAAAGGAAGATTTCATTTTCCTTAAAGAAGTCATTGAAGCAGGAAAGCTTAAATCAGCCATTGATAGACGCTATTCGTGGGACCAAATTACTGAAGCTCACGAGTATGTTGATAAAGGTCACAAGAAGGGAAATGTCGTAATAAAGGTGGTAAAATAATTCTAATTTTAATTAATTAAAACCAATTCATTTAATTAGTAAAAATCATATTTCTATACAAAAAAAGAGATTACCCATGGAGGATTTTAAATGACAATAGGTATTATAATATGGTTATCCGGATTCTTATTTCTATTTATAATAATTACAAACATATTAAGCACGATATTTGGATATAAAACATTTAGTGACATGGATACGGATGCTCAACTGCAAAACATTAATAAAGATCCTACAAAATTTAAAATTAGCTTCATTTTAATCGTATCAGAACATATTGGAATAATAGTCCTTGCAATGACATTATATATTGCTTTTAGTCGATATAATTTAATCCTTGGAATAATTTGGTG
>CAZRIR010000256.1:0-2415 GCA_964600195.1 uncultured archaeon
GAAAGTAAAATCCTCCGATTTGGTATAATATAAGATAGTATCATGTTGTCGGACCCATCCTTTTACTTGGCTTTTAAATCCTGATACGCTTCCCACGTTCCAAATTATCATTCTACGAAACATGTCACGTCCAAATATGGCATCACAGATTGGCTTTAAGTCAAAAACGGCATTAGCATCACAATGTAGATAGAATGAACCCTTCCTCCTCAAAATTCTGTGTATGTGTTTAATCCTAATTTTCATAAATTCAAGATATATGTCAAGTGAACTCCATTGATCATTAAATTCTTTATAATCAACGCCAGAATAAAAAGGAGGATCAATATATATTAAATCAATAATATTATCTTCAATTTTTTTTAAGATTTCTAAGTTTTCAGACAGATAAACCTTATTTGTATCCATGTGAGAATTTAATAGGATTGTAAATTAATAAATATTATGGTAAAATGCAGGTTAAACAATGAATTCTTAGAAGTATTAAAAAATTATCATTTCTCATCAATTAAAGAGGAGAAAATATTTCTTGTTGGTTCAAATTCAAAAGCTAAAGGCTATTTTCCGAAAATTGAATCTATACTGCAAATAAAACACAAAAAATTGGTTTCTATTTGTTCTGTAGATGGTCTCATGCATAAAAATGAGTTTTCAGGGAAAGAGTGGGAAATTCTCCAAGAAATTGCTCTTAATAAGCTAAAAAATCAGGAAGCAATCTTGGTATTGGATGTTGATAATTACATAGGAACACATTCTCGTGAAGAAATTGAATATTTTGAGAATACTCTTGGAAGATCCGTATATTATCTATCTAAATTACATAAAATTGAAAAATAATTGATTGTTAATTTAATAATAATTACCAATATTTATTAAAATGCGTAGTTAAGAGAGGTTTGCTTCAATTTTATTGAATTATATCATCGGAAGTGCGGGCAGTGGAAAATCAACTCTAACTGGTTTTTTAAAGAATTTTATTTTAGATAGAGATCCCGACACGTCTGCGATTACTATGAATTTGGATCCAGGAGTTAAAAGTTTACCCTACAATCCAGATATAGATATCAGGGACTATATCATATTGGATGAAGTTATGGAAGAATATGGATTGGGCCCTAATGGGGCAATGATATTGGCTTCTGACATCATGGTTAATTATTTAGATGAGCTAAAAGTGGAGATAGATGAGTATAATGCAGATTGGGTTCTCGTTGATACTGCCGGGCAATTAGAATTGTTTGCATTCAGAGAAACTGGTCCTTTAATTGCAAGTTCTTTAGGTTTCGGTTCCATAAAAAAGTGCGTAACCTTTCTTTTTGATTCAAATTTTGTATTGAGACCTAATGGATTCATATCGACACTATTATTAGCAGCTTCCGTGCAATTTCGCTTTAGAAACATTAGCCAAATAAACATCTTATCAAAAACAGATCTGTTAGATGATGATCAAATTGACATGATCGTGAATTGGAGTCAAGATTTTCAAGCATTGGAGGATTCTACAAATGAAAGGGAAGCAGGATTAATAAGAGAATTATCCATGCTCATATCTGAGGTATTTATTCAATTGGGATCAACTGCGGAATTGATTCCCAGTTCGACACGAGAAGAGGATGGTGTGTCTATTTTATTTGGATATTTACAGAGAATTTTTGATTCAGATGAATCCAAATTTTATTAATTATATGGTCTTTTATTGCATGTATCATTTAAAATACTGAAGGATTAACTATTAAATTATGAAAATTATTGGACCTATTGCAGGAATTGGGTCAAGGCTCAGACCATTTACTTTAAACAAGCCAAAAGCATTTTTAACGGTTGCAGGTAAGACAGTATTAGCCCATATACTTGAAAAATTTGTCGATACCTTCGATTCTAAAGTTGAATTAATTCTTGTAGTAGGTTATAAAAAGAGACAAATTATTAATTATTTGAAGGAACAAAAATATGATAAACATTTTAAATTAACATTTATCGAACAAGTTCCTCGGGGGTATAAAGAACATATACCTTATTACTGGGGTCTTGGAGAAGCAGTATATTTAGCTCACGAAAGGTTTAAAGATTCAAAAATCATAATCCCGGAAGATAATAAAAGAGAGGGAGCAATCATTTTCTTGGGTGACATGATACCGCTCGAGGATTATTCCTATTTACTATATAAATATTATCAATCTGATAATGATGGAATAATTACAGTGATGAAAGTTCCCAAGGAAGATGCAAGTTCGTATGGTGTTGTTGATGTCGATGATAATAATATTATTCAAAATTTAGTGGAAAAACCGAAAGAATTCGTGTCAGATCTTGCCATAGCGGGAATTTATGTATTTTCTAATGAAACTATTCAAGCACTTTTTAAAAATATTAAAAAATACTTGGATCAACGAAATGATGATGGTAAAGAAGTAT
>CAZRIR010000256.1:2515-3989 GCA_964600195.1 uncultured archaeon
TTTAAAAATATTAAAAAATACTTGGATCAACGAAATGATGATGGTAAAGAAGTATACTTGACAGAAAGTCTACAGGACTTAGTTAATCAAGGCTATAAGATAGAAGCCGTTGAATTAAAGAAAGGAATTCTCGATTTTGGGAGGCCTTCAGAAGTCTTGAATGGGAATAAAGTTTTAATTGAAAACTTCTCAACAAATAGAAAGGATTTTTCACAATTAAATATCTATTTTGAAAAATCTTGGGTAAAAAATCCCGTTTTTATAGGAAAGAATACAAGGATTATTAATTCTGTTGTCGGACCATATGTCTCTATTGGTGATGGGTCTCATATTACCAATTCGATCATTTGTAATTGTGTAATTGAAAAAAATGCTAGATTGAACAATATCATAACTGATAATTCAATTTTTGGAAGCAATGTTGTTATTGATGGTATCATTAAAGATAATCTCATAATTGGTGATAAGAGCGTTTATTAAGTTTCTTGCACCAAAAATTATTGAATAACTCAAAAATAAATATCTAATTTACCTTTATAACTTGAAGATAATAAGAATTTAATTAGGAAAAAATAGGAATGATTAAAAGCTAAAATTTTTTCTAATAATGTAAAGAAAATATAATGGGAATGGATGAATAATAATGACTAAGTATGTGGCCTTCGACGCGGGGCACAAAGCGCGCGGAAATATTGATGAAAATTACTCTGATTTAAAAGCTTTGCTCAATTCAAATGGTCTTGATTGCTTTAAGTTCATTGACATGATTACACAAAGCACATTGAAACCATACGATATTTTAGTATTTGCTTGTCCCGATTTTGCTAAATTATCTTCACAAGAAATAAATGAGATCGAAGCATGGGTCAAAAGTGATGGCGGTGGTTTGCTTTTATTATCTCATGCGGGAGGTGACAGAGGTAGAAGCAGCAATTTGAACGATTTGGGAGTGAAATTTGGAATAGCATTCGAGAATGATCAGGTTCTCGATGAAAGAAGTAATTTGGGATTAGAAAATCTTCCTATTATCTATAACACGAATTTCAATCCACCACACGCAATAACGAATGATATTGATTCTTTATGTTATAGGGCCGGATGCTCTCTTAGCATAATAGGAGGAGGTGCTTTTGCAATAGCTACTTCAAATGATACCTCTGATCCCTTTCAAACGCCATTAATATGCATTTCTGATGCTGGAAATGGGAGGGTATGTGCTATTGGTAGTTATGAACTGTTCAGGAATAAGGTAGGTGGGGGGTTAGGTTATAAAGAGCATGTTAATTTAGCGATAAATTTATTCAATTGGTTAGTTTCGGAAACGAGATCTGAAATAAGAGTTAGCCAAGGAATTCAGCCTCCATCAACTCAAGTAAACACTCAAGTCGGACGATCCCCATCATCTCAAATTCAAGGAGGTTCTGGAAGAAGTGTAGATATTGATACTGCTAACATAAATTATGATATAAGAATT
>CAZRIR010000257.1:0-3977 GCA_964600195.1 uncultured archaeon
TGGAAATAAAACTAAATTTTTTAACTTATCAAAATAATAATCTAAATTATGAAGGAATTATCTCATAAAGTAGTGAAAGCACCAAAATCACAAATTCGCGAATTATTCGATCTAGCCTCGGGTAGATCGGACATAATAAGTTTAGGTATTGGACAACCGGATTTCAATACTCCAAGACCAGCGATCCAAGGTACGATTGATGCATTAAATCGGAATGTGACTACTTATGCTCCAACTCGTGGAGTAACCGAGCTTTTACAGCTATTAGAGAAGAAAAACGCTCGACATAACAAAATTAACGCGAATTGGAAAGATAATTTCATAATGTGCAATGGGGGATCGAATGCAATAACCTTAGCATTTTCCACTATTTTCAATCCGGGAGATGAATTAATCATCTCATCACCGAATTTTGTTTCTTATTTTTATTGTGGTTCCTTTTATGGGATTAATATAGTTGAGGTCGAGCGAAGAGATGATCTCGGTCCTAATATGGAAAAAATAAAGCGAGCTATTACTGATAAAACTAAGGCTATTCTCATTAATTCACCAAATAATCCAACGGGATATGCTTTAAACAGGAATGAATTGGAAGAAATAGCTGATCTAAGCATGGAACACGATTTATACGTGATAAGCGATGAGGTCTATGAAAATTACGTTTATGATGGAATAAAACATGTCAGTCCGGCATCTTTAAACGGAATGTTTGATCGAACTATCACGTTAAATGCTATGTCAAAATTGTATTCTGCCACAGGATTTCGGCTCGGATATGTTGTTGCTAACAAGGATATTATTGATTTAATGGAAAAATATCTTCAATATACGGTGGCTGGAACGAATCACGCGGCTCAATATGGTTTTATTGAAGCATTGAAAATGGATATTTTCTTTTTCGATAAAATTTTAGAAAGTTTTGATAAAAGAAGAAAATTAAGTTATGAACGACTAAAATTAATGGGATTTGAAGTTCAAAAACCTGGAGGTGCCTTTTATATAATGCCTTCTGTGAAACCTTTTAATATGAATGGTACCCAATTTTCAAGGGAAATTATAAAAGATAAAGCAGTTGCAATTGTACCTGGTGATATTTTTGGTTCTTATTCAGATGATAAATTGAGAATATCTTATGCAACGGCTATTGATAAATTAAGTGAAGCAATGGATAGGATAGAAGATTTTATTAAAAAATTATAGTTAGCGATATAGCTCTTCTTTTGATTCTCTGATATTTCTAGTCTTCATTAATTCTTTAGTCATGGTATCATATTGTTCAATAATGCTTTTTGGGAGTGTAGAAGTTATTTTTTCAAGTGCGGTTTCAAAATGCTTTAATTCAATTTTTTCTAATTTTTCTCTCTTTTCTCTAATTGCTTGCATTCCCGCCTCTCTACATACATTTTCAAGATCCGCTCCACTATAACCCTCAGTCATTTGGGCTATAACTCTTATTGAAATATCATCCGCAAGGGGCATGTTTTTGGTGTGAACATTCAGAATGCTTACTCTTGCTTCTAAATCTGGGGAGGTCACATATAATAATCTATCAAATCTTCCAGGTCTTAGGAATGCGGGATCAACTATATCCGGTCTATTGGTGCTTGCTACAACAACTACACCTTTTCTATTCTCTATTCCATCAATTTCAACTAGCATTTGATTTACAATTGAAGCATATACTTGCGTGCCTTGATAATCACCCCTACCAGATGTTATAGCATCAATTTCATCGAAATAAATTATGGTTGGTGCTGCCTGACGCGCTTTTCGAAATATTTCCCTAATTGCTTTCTCACTCTCACCAACCCATTTAGAAAAGATTTCAGGGCCTTTTATTGAAATAAAATTGCATTGACTTTCTGTAGCAATTGCTTTCGCTAATAATGTTTTACCGCAACCAGGAGGTCCAAAGAGTAAAATCCCGTTGAGAGGACGAATTCCTGCTTTTTCAAATAAGTCCGGATAATTCAATGGCCATTCTACTGCTTCTCTTAATTCCTCTTTAATCTCTTCCAATCCTCCAACATCATCCCAATTAACATTTGGAATTTCGATCATTACTTCCCGCATTGCTGAAGGTTCCACCATGTTAATTGCATGGCCAAAATCTTCATCTGTTATGATTAATTCTTGAATGAGATCACTAGGGATTTCTTCGTCTAAGTTAATTTTCGGTAATATTCTTCTTAATGAATACATCGCCGCTTCTCTACTTACGGCCATTATATCTGCTCCTACAAATCCATGGGTTATCTCCGCATAGCGATTTAAATTTACATCAGGAGCAAGAGGCATTCCCCGAGTATGAATTTGAAATATCTCCTTCCGTCCTTTAACATTTGGTACACCAAATTCAATTTCTCTATCAAATCTTCCTGGTCTTCTAAGAGCCTCGTCAATTGAATTTATTCTGTTAGTTGCACCTATACAAATTACTTCCCCTCTACCTTGTAGACCATCCATTAAAGACAATAATTGAGAAACTACTCGCCTCTCTACTTCTCCAGAGGCATCAACCCTTTTAGGGGCAATTGAATCAATTTCATCTATAAAAATAATAGTTGGAGCTTCTTGTTCCGCTTGTCTAAAAATTTCTCGAAGTCGACCCTCGCTCGCTCCATAGAACTTGCTCATTATTTCTGGACCGTTGATTATTTTAAAATTAGCATTAGATTCCTGAGAAACTGCTTTTGCCATTAAAGTTTTTCCCGTCCCTGAAGGACCATAGAATAAAACTCCCTTGGGAGGATCAATATTTAGGCGATGAAACAATTCTGGATGTTTTAAGGGCAATTCAACCATCTCTCTAATCCTTTGAATCTCATCCGTCAGTCCTCCAACATCATCATAAGTAACTACTCCACCAGAAACATTAAGTACGGCAACTCGTTTATTTACTTTAATTTTCGTATTTCTTGTTATTTTTACTACTTTTCCTGAAGGTGAACAATTTTCAACTATGAGTCTTAATGTTCCTAAAGTAGGTCGTTTTTTGCTGCCGGGCATGAGCATCTTCATCATTCCTTCCATGGGATTATCTGAATTATCTGTTTGGACGAATGATCCTAAAACATCCACGATATCGCCGATAACCACTGGTTTATCTATTAATTTACCTTTTATGGCATCAGATTGCCTTTTTAAATCGATATCGGGGCGAGTAGGAGTTAATACTATCTCATTAGCAGGATATACTTCCGCTCTTTTTATGTTGATATACTCGCCAATAGTGGCTCCTGCATTCAATCTTTGCAGTCCATCGAGGCGAATTACCTTTTTTCCTTTATCTGCCAAGCTGGCTACCACGATTGCGGCAGTTTTTTTCTTTCCCTTGAGTTCTATTATATCTCCTGTAGCGATTCCCATGTCCTCTAATATCTGTTGATCTACATAGCATAAGGAACGTCCACTTCTGCTTTTTTCTAACCTTTCGATTCTGAGTTTAATTTCTTCTGACATCGTAATTTCAATAACAAATTTCTTATTTGAAAAAAATATAATGTAATTTCATGCAATAAAATTATTCCATACTTAATTTCTTTTTCCTTTATTTTTATAATTAAATGTGATAAGAATTTTAAGAAAGTTTTGCGTTTAGTGTCTCTTCTAAAAATAAGATTAGATTTTTTTCAATTTCTGGTTCACTGAGAAAAGAATTTTTATTTCGTTTAACAAAGATTTTTCTTAGTTCAAGAATCTTTTCTTTTAAGGGATCATTTTTTGAATTTTTTATTAGATTTCCAACCGTCCGTCGTGTTATCCTTTCTAATCGTTCAATCAAAACATTAGAATTTGTTTCTCGTTCAAATTCATTTTTGTCATTCATGCTTGGTTCACTGATGCTGGAAAGAATTTTAGAAACAAACTCCGTTGCATGTTTTTCAATATCATTCGGCTTAGAAGGATCAAACTCATAAAAGGGACGATCCCATTGGTATTTATCAAAATAATCGAATCTTGCATGTATTTTATTA
>CAZRIR010000258.1:0-3945 GCA_964600195.1 uncultured archaeon
AAAATGATAAAATTCGAGCAACAGCGGCTTGGACCATTGGATGGACTAAAAGCACAAAGGATATGAATTCTTTAAATGTAGCATTAAATAGTGATCCTTCAGAAAATGTTCGGGCTGAAGCAGCATGGGCACTAGGATGGATGAAAGATACTAAAGGTATTGATGCCTTGATTAAAGCTTTAAAAGATGAGTCGGATGTAGTTCGAAGTTCTTGTGTAAGATCCTTAGGAAAAATAAAAGATTCTAAAGCAGTACCCGAATTAATCAAGGCATTGAATGATGAAAAAGCCTATATACAAGCAGAAGCAGCTAAGGCTTTAGGTAAAATTAGAGACATAAGCGCTACCGATGCTTTATTGAAAAAATTAAAAAATACTAAAGAAAAAATAATAATCGAAGAAATTAATAATGCTCTAGAAAAAATTGAAGCAGACGCCAAAAGAATAATTAAAACTGATACAAAAATTGCTGAAAAAGCCCTGACTGAAATTAAAAAGAAAATGGATTCAGCTGAAAATTAGAAAACAGTAATACACATTTACATAGTTAAACTAAAATTTTTTTATTTATTTTGATTCCAGAATTGTTTTAATTTCATTTCTGGAAATGTAAATTTTAGATTTGTAGGAATTGATTTCTCTTCAAAAAAAAATTTTGGTAATTTATTCATCTCTTCAGTAATTCCTGCTTTTTTATTAAATTCTAATTCAAGAGAAATAATTGTTTTTCCTAATTCAATCAAATTATCTCGAGTTAATTTAAGCCCATACATGGCATTTAAAGCATCAGCAATGATTACTAAATTTTCATAACTAGGACCTATAAAATAACAGCAACCCATCGAGTCAATAGCAGCAATATAAATTTGTAACTCATAAGACAATTCCATTTTTTTTTCATCCTCATATAAATCTCCATAATCCTCGCTCATTTTTGCTTTTCTTCCTGCTACTGCTGGACCTGCTGTATGATCTGCTCCCATTGGTGATGTCGCAAAAGTTATGCCCATTGCTTTAAACGTTCTAGGATCATATCCCGAAATACCTTGTCCTTTAACTTGTGGAACTCGTTTTGCTTTTAAGATTTTTCCAACATATTCAACACCGTTTCCATAAAGAATTCCTAAATCAGTATTATTTCTAATTTCATTATTAAGAATCTCAATTACTTTCGTGGCATCTCCCCAATTAATTTTGTTATTATCCATGGCGACGCCTATAGTACCTCCAAATTCAATCGTGTCTATGCCTACATCATCACAATAATGATCAATGTATGCCAATTTATCCAAATCATTGATCAATAAATTTGAGCCATTCAATGCAATTGTCTCATATTCAAAACTAGAGGTTATATGATTACCATTCTCATCTACAATATAATTAGAACATCTGATAACACATGTTGGGCTACAAGGGATTTGTTTCCGTCCTTTTCTTGACATCACCAATTCATGTAAGGTTTCACCAGAAATTGCATCAGCATCTTCATAAGATCCTTTTCTAAAATTTTTAGTTGGAAGTCCCCCCATCTCACTCATTGCTTTTGTAAGTGAAGGTGTTCCAAATATCGATAAATTTTTTTTAGCAACAACTAAAGACTTGGTAAAGTCTTTTCCTATTTCTTTGAATTTATTTCTATCGTGATAAATACTTTTTTGAGTCTTCGATGGAATGATTACAATAGCTTTAATTTTTTTTGAACCCATTACAGCTCCTAATCCTCCTCTTGCAGCATGACGACTAGGAAAGCCCTCTAGATCATTAGCAGCAACACTTGCCGCTTTCATTTGAAATTCACCAGCGGGACCTATCGAGAAAATCCCAATATTTTTTCCATATTTTTCATGTAACTTTGAATGTAATTCATAATTTCCCAATCCTTTATAACTTTCAGCGGATATCAATTTGATTCCTTTATCATCAATATATATTAATTTAAGGTTTGAGGAAATTTTTTCTAATATTAAAGCACGAATTTCGTGCAAAGCAAGCATCATTGATGGTCTTCCTCCAACATTTGCTTCTTTAATTCCATTTGTCAGAGGGCTTTTAGCACCAATAGATGCACGTGCAGAACATGGGAACGAACTCCCTGTTAATAAGCCATTAGCAATTATGAGCTTATTATTTTTTTCTAGAGGATTACAATCTGGAGGAACTTCGTCATGTATTATTTTAGATGTTAATGCTCTTCCTCCAAATATATAAAGATTTGATTGAGAATTCAGTACTTCTTGAGTTATCTTTTCATTTTCTAAATTAATCCTGATAATTTGCATTTTTAGATGAAAATTTATTACTTTAGTAACCAATATTATAGTTTTATATTTAGAATTTATCCCAATGAACTATAAGATCAATAGATTTACGATCTGTTACCTCCTTTTTTTCCTTAGTTGGATATCCTAAAGGAGTTAATCCTATAACACGATATTTTTTTGGAATTTCTAATATTTCCTTTACTCTATCTTCATTAAAAAAACCAATCCAGCACGTCCCTAATCCTTCAGCTGTAGCAGCTAATATTAAATGCTCAAAACAGATTCCAAAATCTACGGTGAAGTATCTTAAACCATTATTGTTCATTCCTGATCCCTTTTCATTTATACAGCCTACAATGAACAAGGGTGCATCAATAAATTTTTGTTTTTGATCTATAGCTTCCCAAATTGCCTTTACTTTAGATGGATCTTGAACAATTACATAATGCATCCCCTGTTTATTAGCCCATGTTGGTGCTAAACGAGCGGCATCTATTATATTCATGATCTTTTCTTTAGGAGGCATTTGTTTTTTATACATTCGATAAGAACGTCTCTTCTTAACAGCTTCATAGAAATTCATTATAATCATTACTTGTTTTAGCTTTAATTTAAAATATTTGCTTATAATCTCAAAACATTTTTGTAAAATTTACTATAAATTTGAGGATAATATTTATAAATGAAACTGATTCATATTGATCTTATCAAGATATTTTTCAAGTAAAATTTTTACAATCCAGTGACTCGTGATTAAAGAACCATTTACTTTAATAATTTTTTAGGAAAGAATTAGAGATGAATCAGGTATATTATAGAAATCTTCTACGCATCAATAAAGATTCAGAAGAAAAATCAATTAAGCAAGAATGTTGCAGCATCCCTAATATAGAAGCACGAGATGGAAATAAGGTCTGCTTAAATTGTGGGATGATCTTCGAAAGGACCTATGTAGGAAATGAAAGAAGAGCATATACCATTGAAGAAATACAAAATCGCCGAAGAACTGAACCTCGTTGGAGGGATTTTGGACCACGAACCATGCTCCCCACTACAAAAATCGATTCAAAGGGCAAATCAATTGGACCAAAGGAACAAGCATTATTTTCAAGGTTATCAAAAATCCAGAATTCCTTAATCTCAAGCATAGAACGTAATTTTTGGGAAGCAAAACCTAAATTAAAAATGCTCACCTCCAAATTAAATGTCCCAGAGTACATTTCAGAAACAGCATGGAAAATATACAGCTTAGTAGCAAAAAAAAAATTAACAATGGGTCGTTCTATTAATGGATTCATAGCAGGTTCCTTATATGCAGCAATAAGGGTACATGATTTCCCCCGGTTATTAGATGAAGTGTGTGAAGCTTCACTAACGCCAAGAAGAACTGTACACAGGAGCTTGGCAATGATCATTAGAGATGTATTACCCGAGTTAAATTTATCATATCAACCTATTACTGCCGAAAAACTCGTATTTCGCTTCGGTAATGAGTTAAATTTACCGATTAAAATACAAAAAACTGCTATAAAAATGTTAATAAGTGCATCTAAAAATGGCTTAAAAAGAACAGGTAAGGATCCTAAAGGATTAGCAGCTGCTTGTATCTATATAGCAGCAAAAGAGGGGGCAATGAAAAAAACTCAATCTGATGTAGCAGATATAGCCAAAATTACTGAAGT
>CAZRIR010000259.1:0-3942 GCA_964600195.1 uncultured archaeon
TCTTAGAACCCTCTGTGGGAGAAGGTATTTTTTTAAAATTTTTAATCCAAAACAAAATTAGTGATATTACAGCTTATGAAATAGATGAAACGTTAGGTCCATTAATTTTAAAAAAATTTCCCGGAGTTAATTTAATTTTAGATAATTTCTTGAGCAGTAATGGATCTGAAAAATTTGATCTAATAATTGGTAATCCTCCTTATTTAGGACAAAATTATAACGCAGAGATTTTTCAAAAATATGTAAAACAGTTTCCCATTTGTGAAAAATATTTTGTAGGAAATATGGATCTTTTTTATTTTTTCATTCATCAAGCAATTACTAAATTAAAACCTGGAGGCATCCTTTCTTTAATTACAACGAACTATTGGATTACAAAATCAAGAAAAACAGGAATAAAATTCCTGAAACCACACGTATTAGATGAATGTTTTTTGGTCCAATATATCGATTTATCAAGTTTAAAATTATTTAAACATGCGAAAGGACAGCATAATTGTATTTTTGTATTGCAAAAAAAGACAGGTGAAGAAAAGCATAAAAAAACAAATAAAATTATTAGAATAATAAAAATTGTTAATAGGAATGGAATGAAAACACTTGATGAAGAATTTAATCGAAAGATTTTTCAAAACTTAACTAATAATAATAAATCGGATAATTTAATATCCTATACATCTGCTCTGACAAATAATGATCTAAGTTACTCTGATAGTTGGAATATATTATATCCCAATGAAGTCAAGAATTTTGTTCAGCATATTGAGAACTTTTGCTTGAAAAATGGTGAAAAACAATACCTTAAGGATTATTTCTTTATTAGAAATGGAATTATATTCATTCAAGATGAAATTTTTATATTAAAAGAAGGTTCAAACCTTCAGGTTAAAAATAATGAATTTTTCGTGAAGATTGATAATAATTTTGTAAAACTTTCAGAAAATGAAAAATCTAGACTAAAAAAAATATATAAAAGTAGATCTATTATACCATTTGGCTATAAAAGAGAAGATTTTGAGGGGTATGGAATCTATTTTAATAAAATTGAATTTAATCACCTAACACCAGAAATCAGAAATCAGAAATACGAAGAAAAGTATCCAATCCTTACCGCTTATCTAAAGCAATTTGAAAAAGATTTAAAAAAGATTTTGATTAATGCTAAAGAAAATCCCTATGATTATCTTTTTCCTAGAAGGGGCATATTTTTTAGGGAATTAAGCAAAAATTATAATAAAAAATTGATTGATGTAGAACCGCTGTATGAAAATACAAATAAAATTTTTTTTAGATACATTTCAAATGAAAACATTTTTGGATTTGCTAAACAACCATATTATGCGACTTCCGATACGTATTTTCTTTGGCCAATAACTCCTGCCAAAAAAATAAATTATTTATTCATTTTGGCTTTTTTTAACTCGAAAATTGTTAAGTTTCTGTTTAAAGCAAAAGGTATTGAGATAAAAAGGAGCAAGACAAAACTTGAATATGGCTTGGCAATTCCAAATTTGAACTTGTTTACTTCAAGGGAAGAAACATCGATCGTTTCATTAATTAAATCTCTTTCATATTATCTAACCATTTTCGATACGTATAAAAAATCAAATGAAATACAAGAACTAACGAATTCCTCTTATTTTTCCCTTAGTAATAATGATGTCTTAAAGAAAAAACTTACAAAAGCCATCATGGATGATAACAAGAAGAATATAATGAAAATAATTGATGAGCTTCTTTTCATGCTGTTTAGAACAGATCAAAAAATGATAAATTTCCTAATGCAGGAATATTATTGATATGAAAAAATCTATTTTATTTCCTATAATGAATATTTAAAAAGAGATCTAAGTTGATGATTGCCTATGCTTAGGTAAGATTTTATTTATAAGTGGTGAGCTCAACAATTGATGGAATAAAGATTAGTCTCTTAATTTTATGATTATTTTAGTTATATAGTTAAAAAATCAATAACTTATTTTTCAGATCTTTACTTTTCTTTTTTTATAATGTTCCCAAAATATGATGATGTTGGCAGTTTTCCGCTACCAGAAAGTATTGATTTAGAAGCTTTTAAACAATTTTATTGGACAGCTTATAAAGGAATCGTCAATAAATCAGACATTTTTGAACATAGAGGAATAGATAATTATTTCATCCAACCTTTTCTAAATTCTTTTATTTTGAAAGAGAAAGCTGGCGTTGAAATAATAAATTTTCCCCAACACATGGACATGTATAATCAATTTTTAAAACCTATTACTGATTATGAAAAAGAGCCGGGTTTGATTGACCATAAGAAAGCAGTCATTGTAGAAATGTTCATTCTTGATAAATATGCCGAAAAATATTATGAGAGAGAGGAAAAACCACTTCAAGTTAAAATTTGCATTACAGGACCATTAGAATTGTATATTAAAAATCATAGTTTTACAATTTATCAAGATATGGCAATAAACTATGCAAGATCCATTAACGCATTTCTTAAAAATTCTATCTTCAATACAAAATATCTACAAACCCCTCTAATTTCAATCGACGAACCCTCTTTTGGATACGTTGATATGGCAAACGTGAGCAATGATGAAATAATAAAAATTTTTGATAAATCTTTAGAGGGAATAAACGCCACTTCACAAATTCATCTTCATACCTTAAATTTGGCATCTTTAGCTCTACAAACAAAAAATATTGATGTTTTAACCTGTGAATATGCATCTGATAATACAAATAAAATTCCTAAAAATGACCTCGATCAATATGATAAATTCATGAGGGTGGGTATAACCAGGACGAATATTAATAGCATCATGGCGGAAGCTTTAGATGCGGGTGTTGAATATGAAACTATTAACACTTTCAAAGGGACGATGAATCTAATTGATTCTGAAGATAGGATCGAGAAAAATTTAAGAGATGCACTAAATCATTATGGAGATCGTTTAAAATATGTTGGTCCTGATTGTGGGGTATCTGGGTGGGCACCACCTCAAATCGCATATGAATTACTTCTTAGAACGGGAAATGTAATTCAGCGAGTTAAAAATTCAATGTAGATTTTTATTATTTTATATCTTATTTTTTAAAAACGTTAAATTTTTATAGTTATTATGTCAATAATTAATTGACAAGAGATGTTTTACAAATACAAATTAAAAGTGATCAAAAAATGTCAGACGATATTGATGATTTTATGAAAAAAGTAAGAAGATTCTTCAATATAGATACAGATAAATTTGATATGGATGTATTCGTGCTTCCGGAACCATTGAAAGAACCTCATGAATACAGTGATCCTAAGAAAGCCTTTAAAGTATCGTATCATTATGAAAAAGGAATGGATAAACCTGAAATAAAAATAGATAGTAATTTTGATGAGAAAAAACTACATGAGTATCTAAAAAACCATAATTATATTGATAAAATAAAAGGTAAATTACCTTTAGACCCAAACATAGAGAAGGGAATAAATGCAGAGGATCTAACCCTTGAAGATTACATATATGATCTCCCTCCTGAAATTCAAGAACCATATATTGAAATTAATGATTTTGATGATTTTACGGAAATTATAATGGAAATACCCGGTATAAATCGAGAGGATATCTCTATTCATTATAACGAGGAGGGTAATTTAATGACATTTTGTGCCCAGAATGAAGATAAAAACTTTTTCAAAGACATCCCCCTACCATTTAGGTGTTCTAAAGATAACACGTCAATAGAAATAAATAATGGAATAATAATTTTAAAAGTGTGGAGAAGTGAATAATTAAATACAATTTATTACATTAAAAATATTATAAAGAAGAACGTAAATATTTATAAATATCTTAACTAAAAATGAATAAAAATGATGGCAGAAGATAAAGGAGGAAATAAAAACAGAAAAGTAAGGGTAAAAGATGCACTTAAAGAAGATTCAGGTAGGGGTCGAATTAG
>CAZRIR010000260.1:0-3940 GCA_964600195.1 uncultured archaeon
TGACCTGATGATACTATTTTCCATTCCATATATATCTAACATGATTTTTACTTTACCGGGTGTTCCCTTGGTCAAGTTGAAATTATTTTCAAACACGCTGTTTTCACCCACATACATGTACCCAACTGGTGCTACTAATGCTCCGCTTTTTTCACCATGATAATGAGTTTCGCTATAGGTAAAATTACAATTTTTTCCTATATAAAAGTGGCCATACATTTTATGAATTAGTCCATCAGCGTTAGGGAAACTACAATGAGCCTGCACGGTGACCTCCGTGTTATCCTCGGCAATTATTCGGGGAAAAATCTCTTGTATTCCCGTTTGCTTGTTCACCCCAAAACACAAGTGAACTGGCTCTTCTATCTTAGTTCCTTCTTTAATAATGATATCTGCGATGATCCCATTTGGGATTTCTTTCCCTTTTAAAATGATACCTTCATATTGTTCGACACCCTTAATCTTGTTAAAATCCAAGAGCAATTTTGCACCTTTTCCATGTCCTGGCATAAAATCACGGATATCTATGTTATAATCTTCCAAGCTTTCTAAAATCTCTTCAGGATAATCATTCTTACTCATATGTTCTCCTCTCCAGCAAAAATTTTATCAATATAATCTTCAGGAAAGCATGCCTTACCATTTTTATATAAGGTCCTTTTACAAAATTCTTTCAAGCCTGCTTTTTTACAATATCTTAACATGACACGAGGAAATTCATCCGTAATAAGGGTTTCGCCATGCCAAATGAGCGTGCCATAATCCGCGACCATTCCAATTTCTTCTCTATGAGTTATCAACATAATTGTCATGTTTAGTTTTTTGATTTTATTAAAAATATTCATGAAATCTTCAGTGATGATGACGTCCAAACCACTATCTGGTTCATCTAATATTATTAATCTGGGCCTCATGGCAACCACTGCTGCTAATTCAATTCTCTTTCTTTCTCCACCGCTAAGTGTATCATCAATATCCCTGTTTATATATTTCTCGGACGGAAGGTTTACAATTTCTAATGCATCAATTACTTTTTCTCTTAAATTAGTTTTATCTTTAATTCCAAGTGAAATATATTTTCTCACGGATAATCCATCAATGCGAGCAGGTTCTTGCCAGGCGAGTGTAATTCCTAATTTAGCACGCTCAGTTATACTCATCTTACTGATATCCTTTCCATCAAAAAGTATTTTTCCTTCAGAAGGTATGTAATTTTGAAGTCCCATGATTGTATAAGCTAAAGTTGATTTACCAGAACCATTAGGTCCGATAATTGCATGAATTGATCCCTCTTTTACTCCAAAAGAGGTCTTTTCAATTATGACCTGTTTATTATCTAAAGTAGGAATCGTTAAATTTTGTAATTCTAATAACACGCGGAAATCACGTTTCTGTTTTTTTTATAAAATAGATCATGATAATTAATCATTAAATTTTTCTATATTTTTCTTATTTTACAATATTTTATTACATATTTATAGAAATTTATACAAATAGATTTATTATATCTTCAATTTTTAATACTTATTATAAGTTCAAGAAAAAATTATATAATGTGACTATTTAATGGTTCGTAAGGAATACATATGTAATAAAGGAAAAAGAAGTAGTGTTATAATCGAAGATCTAAGTGTAGAAATTCAAGAACAATCAACGTTAATTATTGGATTTGCAGGAATAGGATTACTTGGTCCCATAATATGCAATGCCCTAATTACTCAAATTCCTGATGTTAAAGAAATAGGATTTATTACATCCGAATATTTACCCCCTATTTCCGTTTTTTATGAAGGTGTTTTAAAACATCCATTTAGACTTCTATACACTCCTCATCACAACATAATTATTGGAATATGCGAAGTTCCGTTTCAAGTTTCTTCTGCATACTCCGATTTAGCCAAAACTATTTGTAATTGGGCTTTATCAGAAGATGTCCAAGCAAAGGAGATAGTGGTCTTTCAAGGAATCCCTCATAGGGGAGTGCTGGATGATTATCCCGTATATTATGCTGCTGAAGCAAAATTAATGGAAAGGCTTAAGGAATTTGGGATAGAAAAAGTTAATAAAGGAGTAATTCTTGGTCCTGAAGCAACAATTTTAAACGAAGCGCTCACGAATAGATTAAATGCGTTTGCATTATTTACTCCTGTACTAGAAATTCCAACTCCTGAAGGTGGAGCAGCTATTTTGGAAGTATTGAATCAGATCTATAATTTAAATATCGATACTAAACCTTTAATAGAAGAGGGTAAGGAAATTAAAGCTAAAATGTTAGAATTAGCACAAAAAACAAAAGAGTATCAACAACAACAACAATTACCAGATCCATCTAAAGGTTATACGCAGTATTTCCAATAACCTAATAATTTACTTTTTTAAACTCCTTTTTATTTATGCTTTGAAATGAATAACTTAATAATTTATAACAAAAACTTTTAACTTTTCATGTTTATTTTAAATTTTTGAGAATGACTAAAGAACGATTTATTCCAATTCAGATTGATCAGGAATTATGCATGAAATGTGAACGATGTGTGAAGGCCTGTAAAAATGAGGCAATTTATTTTAAAAACAGCATCCGACTCGTGGATTATTCGAAATGTAAAGGTTGTTTGAATTGCGTGCAGGTTTGTCCAAGAAATGCGATCGAGGTCACATCCGTAATGCCAAATCAAGTCATTGAGATGAAAATTGACCATGATAAATGTACGATGTGTGAACTATGTATAAATGATGACGGTAATTTTTGTCCTAAAAATCTTTACTATAAGGATTCAATAAAAAAAGACGGAAAAGAATTCGATGGGATTCGATTTAAATTCAAAGAAATCGCTAAATGTCAAGGATGTTTGGCATGTGAAAATTCTTGTCCTGAAGGTGCTATAGAATCAGTTGTTTATGAAGCTTGATTCTATGTTTTTGATTTCTTACTTTTCCCTAACGCTTGTCCAGCCAACCATTCAGGAGATCCAATACCTCCCTTACCATATTTATACCATATAAAGGTTAAAATTCCTAAAAATCCAATGAATGGAAAAACTAAGGTAAGAAAATCAAGTATACTCAAATTACTTATGTATAATGGAATAAAAATATATTCTATCAAGAAAAGAGTCAGAGATGCTTTTCCGTAAAATTTTAGCATTTTAAAGAAGTCATTATCCTTTTTCTTAATATCAATAATATAAAAGATTACAGCAATAGTAATTAAATCTAAACCAAGAGTATATAGGACGTTGGAATATGTTCCGGTTATTAAAAACTTTACTAATCCAGTTACTGGTGCGACAGATTGTTGATTCCACATTTTTAATAAATTAATATATGGATATGAACCATCCGGATTATATAGAACGTCTGTAAAATATTTTTGTTCTAAACCTAAAAAAATTCCAATGATTGCGATAATAAATCCTGTGAGTAAAAATACTTTTACAAGTTGTTTATAAGCATGTTCGATTCCTTTATTCATGACATCATACATGTATTCCCCAAAAACAGGAGCTATGAAGCAAACCGAAAGCCATGGAAGGAGAGTTATTTCTGGTTCTGGTGAAGATATGATGAAATTAATTATCCAATAGAAAAAATTCTCATTCTGAGCAATCCAAAAAAAATCTCTAATTAGTTCAGAAGAAAATAGGATAATGATACCAACAATCATTCGAGGAATTTTATCCAATTTAAGTGCATAATATGAAAAGATTTGACCGAATCCAATAAACATGAGAATGTTCCACCCCCAAACATTCAAAGTAAATAAATTATAAATTAAACCAAAGATGATAATAAAAAAACCTCTCAAGAACATGCCATTTCTAATTACTTTTTCTGGCAACTTTCCCTGTTTTCTCCTTACTGTAAAAACCACGCTAATAGTGGAAAGAATAATGAACATTGCTGGTCCTAAAAATTCTAAAAATATTTGACCCGCTGCAGC
>CAZRIR010000261.1:0-1741 GCA_964600195.1 uncultured archaeon
TTCAACCAGATATAAAACTTACTGTCATTGAAGAAGATTATGAAAATCAGCAAATAATGGTTAGATTTACTAATTCGGTATTTTTAGATAGATCTGATGATTTGATTTATCATGCCTATATAGTTAGTGGAATTGGAGAATCCATTTTGAGCTTGTTATTGAAAAGAGATATCAAATTAAATATCACGAAAATACATGTTGATAGAGAAAAAAAATTTTCTTATTTTGATATGGAAATTAAAGCAAAATTAATTGTTTAAATTTAAAGATTGAATAATAATAAAAAAATAAAAAATATTTAGGTTTCTTCTAAAAACTCTGCAAATAGTTTTTTAGCTGCCTCTATTCGAGACCCTTCTCCGATCTGAACGACATTCTTAAGAGATATTGCTTCTTTTGGACATACAGCTATACATTGAGGTTCTCTTTTTCCAACATCAGGATCAATAAATTCTTCCTTCATGCCTTCACATAAATCACATACTAAAGCCTTTTGAGAAGATAAATGTAAGGATATTACTCCAAAATCACAAGCTCGAACACAAAATCCACAACCATTACATTTTTCATCATCAACGACAATAGATCCTTCCTCATCTTTATCTAAAGCTCTTTCGGGACATGATCGAATGCAAGGAGCATCTTCACATTTTTGGCATGCAAGAGCAACGTTTAAAATCGGTTCAATTCTTATTCGATGAATTCGCGTGTTTATTGGGTTAAATTCACCATCATGTACGAAAGAACAAACCGACTCACACGTTTCACATCCCGTGCAAAGATCGGGATTTACAACAATAAATCGATGTAATTTTTTTGTTTGTTTTGTCGCCATTTATTTTTTACCTCTTCCTAATTTTCCAATTACAAAATCTAATCCTAACTTTTTCAATGTTGCATCAGTTGGAATTCCTGTTTCCTTGTCCCATCCTCTAGCTTCATAATAACCACTTAAAACCGTTTGATATCCCTTTTCATCTAATGTAAATCCTTTTGCAGGACCCTTTGTATGCGCTTGCTTGAAAAATCTTTCAGGAGGATGATCATCATCTCTAGTGGCTCCTTCTCGGATATTAAAGCATTTTGAGAGATTTACAATCGCGTCTCCTCTGATGTTAATTGAATCTCCCGTTGCGGGAATGCCTGTCACGAGTTCATACACTTTTGCCATCTCATTATCATTTTCATAAATTCCTCTCGTGAACTTGCATATGATATATGAATCTACAATAGCATAAATGTCTTCTGTTTCCTTAATTTTCTTGCCACGTTCCAAAGGTTTATCATATGAAAATCGGTCAAATGTTCCTTTTGCATCCAATCCGTATGCACCATTTCTTAAATGACAAGCACCTCTAATTGATACACTTTCACCAACAGCAAAGGAAGTCATGCCATGAATATCAAATGCGGGCATCTCAAGTCCTTTTATTTGCATGCCGTAATAACTTGCCTTTTTTCGACCCATTTCTTCCAATCTTTTCCCCGCTTCTCGAGAACCATCCCCAAAAATCTTTCCTGGAAATCCCTTTCCTAAAATCATTTCTTCATTAAATCGAACTAGATTTACCGTGGATCCGAAGGGTAATTCATATCCCAAGTCATCTTTTGTTATGAGACCTTCTTCAAATAATTCACATGCCATTGAGCAAGTGACACCTCCTGATATGGCATCGATACCTAAATCATCACATTGTTGAACGCACTTGAACACGGTAGGCCAATCAGAACAACCTGTATT
>CAZRIR010000261.1:1841-3928 GCA_964600195.1 uncultured archaeon
TAGGTTGGGCAACTTTTATGCTTTTAGTTCCTCTAAAAGCTACAGCCTTGAGGTTCTTAGAACCCATAACTGCACCCATTCCCGTCCTTCCTGCTTGTCGATTCCTATCATTTGTTATACATCCCATTCTTGACATTCTTTCTCCTGCTGGTCCAATTGACATTACTGCTAATCTCTGGTCTTGAAATTCCTCTCTTAGGATTTCTTCAGTTTCCCATGTTCCCTTCCCCCATACTGAATCTTTACAAGGGACGAGATATCTATCGTCATCATCAACGACCATGTATACTGGTTCTGGAGCCTTTCCTTTAAAAACTATCATGTTAATTCCAGCCCTTCTAGCTTGAGCACCAACCGATCCTGATGAAATTGCCATTCCAAACATTCCTGTTAAAGGAGATTTGGCAAAAACACCATATTTTGAGGATGTTGGTAAAATGGTCGTTGGAAATGGACCATGAGCATAAACGAAAATGTTTTCAGGGCTGAGAGGATCAATACCGGGTTTTAATTCATCCCATAAGACTTTAGCTCCAAATCCATAACCTCCTATCCAATCTCGACAAAATTCTCTTGATATTTCACTTTGTTTTATTGTTCCATTTGTTAAATCGACATCAAGCCTAACTTGGGAATAACCCTCGATTTTTTCGGGTATTGGTATTTCCTTTGTTTTACTCATGTTTTTCACTCATTTTTTAATGAACAGTACTTAATATTATGTTATTATGTATTTTAAAATTCCCTTATTTTTTGAAAAATCTACTATCTAAATCACATTTATTACGTTTTTCCGACAAAAATATTGATAAATATTTTTAAATTCTAGCATGACTTTAAAAAATATTCATTTTTTATTCTGACCAAGCTTTCCCATTTGAATCATGATCCATTCTGGAGTAAAAATTCCATTTGCATATTTGTTCCAGAAATAGAATAAACAGCCTAAGAATCCAATATAACTCAAGCATACAAATGGAAAAAAGTAAATTGGGTATTGGTTAGCATATAAAGGAATAAATGTAAAATGAAGTAAATAAAGACTTAAAGAAACATTACCATAAAAAATTATCATTTTAATAAAGATATTTTTTTTGTTTTTAATATCAATTAGATAAAAAAATATAGCGATTATAATTAATGCGGCTCCTAAATTGTACCACATATTGGGAAATGTGCTTCTTACAAAAAAAAGTGGTAAACCTGACCATTTTACAAAGGGTTGTTCATTTATATAACCAAGCAAGAATACCTGAGGAAAAAGATTATTAAATGTATTATCTGAAAGACTTACCAGATAAAATCCTGATATGATTCCAAATAACAAAAATATGATTCCCCATACTAATAATATCTTAAAAAGAGAATGATATGATTTTAATGTCCCCTTTTCCATCGTTTCATAAAGAATTTCCCCAAATAATGAAGAGATAAAACAAATTCCGAGCCAAGGAAGAACAGGAACAGCAGGGGCAGGAGAATTAATGATATAATCTAAAATCCAAAACAAAATGCTTGTATTCTTATTTATATAGAGAAACTCTTTTATTATTGTTGATACAAAAATAATCATAATACCTATTATAACACGGTTAATTTTTCTTAGTTTTGTTATATAGTAACATGCTATTTGCGAAAATCCAAGAAACATGATAAAATTCCAACCCCATAACCCTAAGGGAAAAGGATATTCATGAGTAAGTATTAAAGAATTTGGTATATTTCCAATCAAACCTATAATTCCAAATATGAAACCTCTTAATAATATACGATTTCTAATTACATTATGAGGCAATTTCCCTTCTTTTCGCCTAATACTAAATATAACACTCAATGCAGATAGAAAGATAAATAAAGAAGGACCAAGAATATCTAAAAAGGAAAAAACAAGACCAAATAAAAATGTCCATTCAATACTAAACCAAGAAACAGATACGTGGGCTAAAATTATAAATATAATAGCAAAACCTTTTACAAAATCAATACTATCAATACGTCTTGATTTTATATTATTAATATCAGTATTGATAGCACTTTCCTTTTCAGGGACATTCATGATTTAAGTTTGAAGAATTTAATTAATATTA
>CAZRIR010000262.1:0-3910 GCA_964600195.1 uncultured archaeon
ATCGAAATTTCCAAGTTTCTGCAACTCTCGATATTGCTCTTCCGTTAAAAGCACAATACCCATTGCTGCTGCTATATCAATAGCGTTTCCTGCTGGATGCACCCCTTTCTTTTCCCTCATCTCCTGCCCTTCACTGTCGTAACAAACATTTCTGCGGCCATTAGGACTTTCCGCTGAACAATCATTAAAAATGTATTCATTCGTCTTTTTATCATAACCAATAACATCAGGTTCTCCACCTGTTCTTTCCATTTCATTGAGTGACCATAGTTTTTCAGAAATATCATCAAGTCTTGCTTTCACGTTAACCCATTCAAGATCTTTGTGGCGGTTCATATTTTTCTCAAAACGAGCTTTCAATATCCTGATTAGTTCTTCCCGTTCTTTTGGTGACAAATCTTTTTTAATAATAATAATTTTTTCGATAATTTTTTTAGATTTTGCTATGTTTGGCATAATCATAGTATACATCTTAGGATTATAAAATTATCTTTATAATTTTATAAGTAGGGACTTTCTATTGGTAGATGTGAAAATTAATTAGCACGAATTATCTTCAAATTTTACATTTAGAGGGCTATTAATATGATCAGATTCACTGAAAAATAATTTGTATAAAAAACATCATTAGGATTCTATTATTTTATATATTCAAGAATAAGGAAAGAATTAATGCAATTAAAATCCCGGATATGCTAAGTATTAAGGTTTTTGCAGAAGCATTTTTCTCATGAACCTCAGGTAATAAATCACCTGCTCCTAAATATAAAAAACCACCAGCAAAAAATGGTAGTATGAAAATCAGAATAATTTCAGGGAAATTAATAAAAAAAGTCGTGATAACTCCTATAAGAGGCGTACTAGCATCTATTAATACCATCCTTAAAGTAGATTTAAGAGAATTTCCCGTTTTTAGCATTATAGTTGCAGTGTTTAAACCATCGGAAAAATCATGGGAGATAACAGCAATTGCAACTACTATTCCTAATGATATATTAAATTGAAAGCCAACTCCTATAGCAAAACCATCCATAAAACTATGAGCTGCCAATTCAATTGCTCCATAAATACCACCTTTTGGATGATGAACGTTCTCACAAATGTCCTCTTCACAAATTTTACTTACAGAAATATAACGTTCAAGGATAAATAAAAAGATAAATCCTAAAACAAGTAAATACATTACATATTCTAAAGAAATATTCATATCAGTTGCGATATTTAAAGATTCTGGTAATAATTCGAATAATGGTACTCCAATAAGTACTCCTGCAGCAAATGCCGTAAAATACTCAAGTTTTAAACGAAATTTGGTTGCTAATATTCCACCCGAAAAAGTCGAAAAAAAAGTAACTATTGTCAATAAGAGCGCATAAATATTCATATGAAATACAACAAGGAAATTAGTCTCTTAAATATTTCTAATAAGATCTAAAAGTATAATCTATTTTATGATCTTAAATTAGAAACATCTTCTAATAGGTTTAATTCTAGCAAATGTTTAGCATTGTTTGGTAATTTATTGATTGATACCTTTGAATTTTTCACAATTGACTAAATATGATTTGTTAGTATCAATCTTAGATTAATGTTTAATACTTAAACTCTTTAATTCTTCTTGTTTGTTTAGATCTTGGTATTTTTCTGTATTTTTGAGATAATCACTTATAATTTCATATTCAAGATCAGAGAATTTTTCTTTTAACCAATCAATTCCTTTAGAATTGAATGGAATCAATGAGGAAAGAATAAGGCCATTTTCATTTGCTAACTTATCAGCTCCTTGTTCCCTATCCAAAATTACTACAATATTTTTACAAATTATTTTTAATTTTCTTTTTGAAGCCTCAGCTTTGAGTTGTTCAAGGGCAATAAGTTTGCTATCTAATTTTGTTACTAAATCATCGACTAAAGCATAATTGTCTCCTTCTTTAAGAAATCCTTCAACTAAGTTATGCTGCCCATATTCGGATATTTTATTTTGAAAATCCTCTAATTTTTTTATTCCTTCTAATTTTCGCGTATAGCACATGGGAATTTCATTTACAATTGAGATAGCTGTAGCAATTGGAACTCCTGCAGAAGCGATTCCAACTATCCTGCCAATATCATTGCATTCTTCTTGAATTAACCTTCCTAGAGCATTACCGATTTTCCTCAAAATTATGGGATAACTTCCAATAGGTCTCAAATTAATATAAAGGGGACTCCATAATCCAGAAAATAAAGTCCATCCTTCTGGTCGAGATTTATACCAGGTGTCGATCATGTTAGCATCATATAACAACTCCAAAATTTCCTTGCCGAGTTTTTCCTTTTCTATAATCCAATTCATATTATATCACATTACATTATATTTGAGAGTAAAATATGCAATCAAACATGTTATTCATCTGACATGGTGTCTCCATAACTATCAATTAAATCATAGATCTCATCTACAATATCTTCAAAATCAATTGTTTTTTGTTCCTGAGTCCTCATATTTTTAATGGTAATAACATTTTGTTCCATTTCTTTATTACCTAAAATTAACACAATTAAGATTCCAAGATCATTTGCCTTTTTTAGTTGGTTTTTTAAACTTTTAAATTTATAATCTACAATGCAAGGTAGATCTTCTTCTCTAATCATTTTAGCAATATTATTTGCATAGAAAGCAACTTCCTCTTCTAAGGGTATTATATAAACAATATCTGTATAGTCTTTATCTCTTGCATACTCTGGAAGGAGGTTATAGGACTGCAGGAAGAGAGAAAGCATCAATAAACCCATTCCAAAACCCACGCCAGAAAGTTTTTCATCTGAAAATAAAGAGAGTAAATCATCATATCGGCCTCCACCTGAAATTGCCCGAATATTTTCTGTTCCCATATCAAAAACTTCAAAAACAGTACCAGTATAATAATCAAGACCGCGCACTACACTAGAAGAAAAAGAACAATAATCCGAAATACCATTTTCTTTAATGAGCTCATCTAATTTTTTTATTTCTTTATAACCCACGGTATCATAAAATTCTTTACTTATATCGTTAAATTGCTCTAAAAGATCTTCTGCATTTTTACTATTTTTTAAGTTTATAATTCCTTGCATAATATACTTATCTGAAAATGTTTCAGAGACATAATCTTCAAATTCCTTCTCATCCATTTTTTCAGACTTATCAATAATTTTATACAGATGGGGCATCTTTTTTTCAGGAATATTTAGAATTAAATTACAAATAGCGTCAACAAATCGTCGATTGTTGTAATAAATTTGAAATTGTTTGGAAGTTGCACCAAAACTAGTTAAGATACTGATAATGATATTAAACATTTCTATTTCAGCATAAAGACTGTTTTCTCCAAGAATATCAAAATTTATTTGACGAAAACTTCTCATCCTTCCACGTTGAGGACGTTCGTATCGATAACATGTGGGGATTGAAAACCATCTAAGTGGTTTTTTCAATTCTTGTGAACGATTTGCAACCATTCTAGCCAAGGAAGGCGTGATTTCAGGTCTCAATATTAACTGCTCTCCCTTTTTTTTTTCAACTATAAAGGACTGTTCATTAACCAATTCTTCAGAGGATTTTGCGGCGAATATCTCAATAGGTTCTAGCATTGGTGTATCAAATTCTTCATAACAAAAGAGATCCGCAACATCTCTTATGATACCTTCTATCCATTGAACTTCTCGTAAATCTGAGGGGTAAAAATCTCTCATGCCCCTCAAAGGTTTTTTAGAAAATTTTCTTGACATTAATAATATATATGAACCAATTTAAATTAAGTTTCTAGCTATAAATCTGAAAAAACCTGCTTTTGGAAATATTTGTACGATAAAAAATTGAAAATAAAACCTTTAATAATAAAAAAAAATAATATTTAGTCAAATAAGTTACCTGATATATTTTCATTTT
>CAZRIR010000263.1:0-3889 GCA_964600195.1 uncultured archaeon
AAATAAGACATCCGATCTCATAGGAGTACGGGGGTTCAAATCCCTCTCTCTGCATTTAACTTTTAATAAAGTTTATTCATTATCCCTTTCTTTTATAACTTCCTCTAAAATCTCTTTCAAAAATGTAACTAAAGGTTTTAAAATCTCTTCTTCTTTTTGAATGCTTTTTAAAAAAAGAAGCAATAGCACGGGTGCTCTAAGTATACTTGAACTTTTCTCAGCAATGATTTTACTCAATAAATTTTCTTTCATTCCAAATAGATTATATGATGCAGAAGTCGCCTTTAATCCTTGAATTATAGGAGGACTGCTTAAAGTTACATTACCAATTCCCATGAGTTCTTGATCAGAAATAAGTAAAAGAAAAGATTTGTGCATTTGAAAAAGTTTTAAATAAATGACCTGATCGTCATGAGACAAATGTTTCTGTTTTAATAATTTCATCGTTAAAAATTTATGATTTCAAGATAATTGAATTTGAATGTATTATAACTTTGTTTCCTTTATTGCTTCCTCTACTTCGTAATCCTTATGAACGATTAAATATAAAGCTCTTACAACCTTGGAGGGGTCATCAGCTTGAAATACATTTCTACCATATGCAACTCCTGCCCCTCCAACTTCTAGCGATTGTTTAGTTATTTCTAAAATACCTCTTATTCCTGTTTTTTCGCCTCCTGCTATAATTACCGGGGCCATGCATCCTTTCACTACTTCTTTAAAAGAATCAGGATCTCCGGTCCAATTAGTTTTAACGATATCCGCGCCTAATTCTGCTGCAACTCGAGCTGCTATTTTCACAACTCCTACATCATGCTCATCTTTAATGTTCTCCCCTCTTGGATACATCATTGCTAATAATGGCATTCCATATTCTCGGCATTCCCGTGAGACGGTTCCTAAGGTTTCTAGCATTTCTGGATCAGATTTGGTGCCTATATTTATATGTAATGAAACGCCATCTGCCCCTAATTTAACCGCTTCTAATACCGTATTGACTAGAATCTTATAATTTGAATCAGGGCTAAGTGATGTTGATCCAGATAAATGCAATATCAATCCTATATCTGGACCATAACCTCTATGAGCATATAATGGGACCCCCACATGTCCCAAAACTGCATTTGCTCCACCCAGTGCAATTTTATTTACGATTTCTCCCAAATTATTTTCTATACCTTTTATAGGGCCAACAGTTAGACCATGATCTATGGGAACAATGATTGTTCTTTTATTATCTCGGTTTATTATTCTTTCTAGTCTAATTTGCTTTCCTATATATCCTGAAATATAAAAACACCTCAATTAACATAAATTGATTCTTTTTTTTCAATTAAAATTATTATAATTCCATTTATTTTAAGTTTTATAGTAAGATTATAATGGGAAATATCCAGGAAAATTTAGTCCCATCGTCTCAGGAAAATCACACATTATGTTCATGCATTGAATCGCATTTCCAGCCGTTCCCTTGATTAAATTATCGAGAGCACTCACAACCACGATTCGATTAATATTATCATCAATTTGGAATCCTACATCAACATAATTAGTGCCAATGATGATTTTAGGGTCGGGTAACCTATATATCCCTGTTTTTTGATTTATTAGGCGAATAAACGGTTCATCTCTAAAAGCTCCCCTATACACTTTAAAAAGCATTTTTTCGTCCATATCAATGGAATCATCATAAAATAAATGTGCTGTTGATAAAATTCCTCTCACGAGATTGACACCATGTGCTGAAAATCCTACTTTAACTTTTTTCCCTCCACTTATTAATGATAATTCTTGCTCAATTTCAGCAATATGTCTATGACCTGTTAATTTATAAGGCCTTATGCTATTAGCTCTAATCGGATGGTGTGATGCTTCATTATAACTTGCTCCCGAACCTGAGGATCCTGTCTTTGAATCAATAATGATCTTATTCACATCGACCAATCCTGCTTTTATAAGAGGAAATATTCCATAAATTGCACATGCTGCCTGACAACCCGCTACTGCAACTAAATTTGTTTTCTTTAATTCCTCACGATGTAATTCTGGAATACCATAAACTGCTTTATCAATAAACTCTGGATTAGAATGTTCCTTTTTATAATATTTTTGATAAATTTCTTTATTCTTTATCCTGAAATCAGCACTGAGATCAATTACTTTCAAACCAACTTCTAATAATTCTGGAACCATATCTTGTGAAACTCTATGGGGGACCCCTAAAAAAACGATATCACATTTTTCCTTTGCTTTTTCGGGATCATATTCTTCAAATTTTAAGTTAGAAACATTTCTAAAATTTGGATAAACCGTATGAAAAAACTTAGTAGTCATTTTGCGTGATGTTATATAGGTTAAATTTACATTCGGATGAAAACTCAATAATCTTACTGCTTCTCCTCCCGCATATCCACTTGCAGCAATAACTCCAACATTTACTTTCATGTACTTCAAAAATATTAACAAAATTATAAATTTATCGATATAAGATAGATTATCAGAGGTTAGACAGTATATTATAATTGTCTAAAGAAATAAAATTCTTTTAATTATCATTTTTTTTGTTATTTTCATCTTTTTTATCTTTTTGGACAAAAAATTTTCTTGGTAACTTCATAGGAAAAAAAGTAAATGCCAAATTAGTGCTAAAAGTGATAATCACCAATAATAATACAATAAATGACTCAATATTGTTATCAAATAAATGAAAATAGAATATATCTAACATAAAATAGATGCTAATAAGAAGAATTAGACAATTAAACAATGATAGTTTCCATAAAGTTAACCGTGTAGAGATTTTTTTACGAATTTCGATGGAAACATCATATTCTTTAAAATTTTTAATTTTATTTCTTAATATTACATAAAAAGGTGATAATTTTCTGTTATTTTTTTCAATTATTGATCTTGGCAACCTATTCAAGATTTCTCTTTTGATTTGAGCAAGTTTTTGATTCTCCATCTTTTTAATGTTTAAATCCAAGATAAGGTTGAATGATATGTCTGTAAATTTTTCATTAATTATTTTTTCTACTTCTTTTGCAGTTATTTCATCCATTTCAACTGCATTTTTCCCTTTCCAAATATATCCTGCAATGCCATCGATAATAAAGACAATATCTTCTTGAGAAAGTTTGTTAGAGAGATGCAACCTGTTGTTTTTAATTGTATAGAATTCCAAAATAATCAACCCAAACTATGGTTATATAATGCACTTATCGATTTGATGATTAATTAAATTTTACTATTGAGAGAAAAATTTGTGTTTTTTCATATTTAATCGTGATTTTAGAAATAAGAGAAACATCCTTTCATGTTAATATATAGAAAACAATATTTTAAACTCCAAAAATTTGCCGCAATTCACTATAAATTTGAGCTAATGCGGAGATAATCTGGATGTTGTTTTGATCTATATAATATTTTATATATCCTGCAAGACCTTCGCTATCTTTTATCCAATCTAAAAATGCTTGGATTTCTCCTTTCAACTGGGGATTTAAACTACTTCCGCCAGCAATATCGCCTCCAGCTGAAGCTGTTCCGCCCATTTGCTGAGCTTTTTGACCTAATTGAGTACCATTCTCTAAGAAAGTTCCTTTTGTACTCATGTCTCCAATTGCTCTTTGTACATCCATTTGAGCACCTAACAAATTACCATCGGGTTCCAGATATGCGATTATTCTTCTTTCATCATCTTTGGCACCAACTATATGTCCTTCACCCCGAATTGAAGTCGCTGTAAATCCTTCGGGAGTTTGAGCGAGCATTGAATATTTAACTCCTGAAATCATTATGAATTGGGCATTTAAGGAATTCCAACCGGACATAACTCTCCCAATATCTGGACTTATATCCCAGTTATCAGTTGTATAAACGATATTAT
>CAZRIR010000264.1:0-3850 GCA_964600195.1 uncultured archaeon
TCAATTTTTTCTGTTTCACTCATTTAAAATTAACCTCATTCATTAAATTTCTTGATATATCTAATCTTCTTTCATATTCTTTCTGCATAGTTTTTATGAATGATTTGAATTCATCTGGTTTTTCATCTATTATTTCAGAAGAAATGCAACTCAACAATGAAATGATATGGTTGATACCTGCAGATTCTTTATCACAAGTATGGCCAAATCTGGGAGCTCGACATTCATGACATACTCTGATGGCAAATTCTTGAAGATTTTCTTCGTTGAACTTTTTATTCAATAGAAAATTTGCACCTGCTTTTGAAGAACCACATAGAGAAATCCGTATGAGTTCTATATCTGTAAAAACATCATTCTCATCCAATTTCGATATAAAAATTGGTTTTCCGAAAAATTTAGCAAATTCATCGATTTCAGGAATCCCCGTATTATCCTCAAGAGAACACATCGTTGGTACATGAATGATTTTTGAATTAATCGCTTTGAGTTGTTTATATAATCCCATTCCAGGGAGGATTCCCAAGATCAGGGGTTTTTGTAGTTCAGCTATTTGCATAATGATGTCTGGATGCCGAACATAAGAAAGATATACATCAGAATCGGGTATTTCAAGGTCTATGTCTTCATCTAACATTACCGTATCGGGGATATCAGGAACAATTATCCATTTGGTTTGAAAAACGGTTTTTATATTCTCAAAAGCTCTTTGACCATATTTCCCATCAGATATGACTCCTACAATCAACTTTTCATGTTGAATTTTTTTCATTCTAATTTATTCTTTATTTTAAGTCAAGAAGCGTTGATATAATAATATATTGCTTCATTTAAATATTTTTTTATCTGAATCGAGATAAATTTATATGAATCAAAAAAAATTTAAATCAATTTTATTTTAGATAATATTATAATTATCTTCTTATCAATGTAGTGATGGTGATAAAACACGTGTATTAAAATTGATTATATTCTTATATGAAATAGGTTCAATACTTTTCTTTAGTTATTTTATAAAAATTTAGCCAAACTCAAGTTTATTCGATTTACTCATAGATTGATGCTTATAATATAAGGGAAATTTGTTAATTATTTCTTATATCATTGTTCTATTACATGAATTTATTATATATTAGCATAAATTCATTAAAAAAGTGAAACTTAATTCTTGAATTTTATTTTATAAGTGAAAATGTAGGATTATTACTTGATTCAATTCATGAAAATAACAGTTAAATAAAATTATATGCAAAAATTTAATTCTTTATATTAATTCTAAAATTTAATCTTTCTATTTAGATAAATAAAAAATTAAAAGGATGAATTTGTATTAAGCAAGATTTAATCGACACTATTAACTTATCAGCCGTGACTTTTTTTGTATTACTTGGATTGAGTATAATAGCGCCTATTCTTCCAGAATATGCTTCGGAATTTCATGTAAACTATACATTAATCGGATTAGTTATTTCCGCTTTTGCAATTGCTAGAATGTTTTTTGACTTACCTACAGGAGTTTTCGCACGTCAATTTAATAAAAAAATAATTTTAATAATCGGTTTAATTTTGGTTTCAAGTTCATCAATCTTAGCGGGACTTGCTCCCAACTATATTATTCTTTTTATAGCAAGGATAATCGAGGGTACGGGATCTGCAATATATGTAACAACAGCATCAATATACCTTGCACAGATAGCTACCCCTGAGCGACGTGGTACTTTAATGAGCGTTTATTTCGGATTTCTTTTATTAGGTACGATATTTGGACCGACCTTAGGTGGTTTTGTTGCTTCATCATGGGGTATTCGCGCACCATTTTTTGTATATGCTTTATTGACTTCTATCGGAATTATTCCCACTTTAATTCTTCCAAAAGTCCCAAATATGAATAAAGAAAAGTCATTAAACTTTCCAGACTTTTTTAAAGGTGCCGCGAAAACTCTCATAGATTATGATTTTTTACTCATCCTTCCCGCGATATTTGCCACGTTTTTCCTGAGAACTGGCGTGAGAAGTACCTTAGTTCCTCTTTATGGTACTATAAATGTCGGATTGAGTGAAGGCGATATAGGCATTTTACTTACATTTGCAGGATTAGCTACAGCAGCAACTATGGTACCTATTGGGAAGATTTCTGATCGAATTGGAAGAAAATATCCCCTTTTGATATCTCTTTTTTTCACTGTGCCTTTTGTGATTTGGATACCATTTATAGCAAATTTTTCAGTTTTTTCGATTGATATGATATTATATGGGGCATTTACAGGGCTTTCAGGTCCATTAACAGCTTATATTACCGATATTGCCAAATCAGATAAAATAGAATTATATATGGGAATGTATCGCTTAATTGGTGATATTGGATTTGTTATTGGTCCTTTATTATTAGGATTAGTCGCAGATTATACAACTATTCCAAAAACAGTAGGATCTATAACAATTGATTTAGTGAGTTGGATACCTTTTGTTATTGCGAGCTTGGTATTAATTGTAGCTGCGGTGATATTACTAAGAGCTCCAAATCCAAGACCCTCAAAAAGTTAAAAATCGGAAAAAATAGAATATTAGTAAAATTAAAAGTACTAAAATATACTTGCAGAATTCAATAATCTTGTGGTGTATCTCACTTGCCATGCATTAATGACATTGATAACTGCTGTTTTTCTTGCGATAAATTACAAGGTTTTTAATATTTAAAAAAGAATTCGTAGGATTTCAAAAATAATAAACTTCATTACTTAAGAATAGTAAGGTATTTTATTGTATAAGAATCAAATTTATGTTTTAGCATCAATTTTTACCGTAGGAGTAATATCAGGTATAAAAATCCATTTAGTATTAAAAATTTCTTTTATTTTTTCAAAGGCTCTTTGACCATCTTTTCTATCAAATATGACGTTCATAATCAATTTTTCATATTGAATTTTTTTCCACTCTATTTTTTTAATATTCTATGTCAAGAAGCGTTAGTATGATATATTACTTTATTTAAATTTTTCCTTATCTGAATCGAATTATTTTAATATGAATCGAAAAAAATTTAAATCATTTATACTATTGAAAATATAAGATGAAATAAATGACTCCTGGAATTAAAATGGATCTCACGCGTGAAAAGGAAATAAAAGAATTGATGTGCTCATGTAATGAAAATGGATGTGGAGAATCTCATTTTAAAGATTTACAGGATTTTGGTATCAAATTGAAATTAAATCAAGAATTATCTCAACTTAATGAATTTTTAAACACTTTAGGAAATAAAAATCGACTAATAATAATTAAAGCCTTAAAGGAAAAGGGAGAGCAATGCGTTTGTGAGCTTGAAGCGATATTAGACAAATCTCAACCCTCTATTTCCCACCATCTTCGTTCCTTAGAGCGAGTTGGCTTAATTCGAGGATGGAAAAAAGGAAAGTTTACCTATTATGAATTGATGAATGATGAATTTGAAAAGTATAGAGAATTATTAAAAAAAGAATTGTTGCTTTAATCTTTTTGATAGATAGAGATAAGTTTATTTATATTTTTTTTGAGATTCTTCTTTGGAAGTAATTCGAGCAGATTTTGATACTATCTCTTTTGCAATTGCTTCTTTTAGGACGTAAGCTTCTTGTCCTAATTGTGCTGCGGTAGCAGATATTTCTTCCATCGATGCTGTTTGTTCTTCTGTTGAAGCACTGATTTCTTCCATCCCTCGAGTGATATCCACGCTATCTATGGATGCCTCCAATATTTTCTTAGTAATAGATTCTACTATATCGGATGTTTGCCCTACAGAATTCTTGGATTCTTCGGCTAATTTTTGAACTCTTTCTGCAACCACTGCAAACCCTTTACCTTGCTCTCCCGC
>CAZRIR010000265.1:0-3839 GCA_964600195.1 uncultured archaeon
AACCATAACTGAATTAATTTTTTTAATTTAACTTTGATACAAAACATATTTTTGATAAAGGGAATTGATCAACAATCCATTGATAATTTATGTATATATAATTATCCTCAAGATATTATAACAAAAGATAACATTATGCTTGAGAATTTGTTTCTGAACCATGATTCTCAAAGTTCTAAAAATAAAGTTAATGATAAAAAAACTAAAGCTCATCTACAAGAATTTCAAATTGACAATCCTATTCCTCATAAAATTAAAAATTTGAATACGATTACAACTAAGATTGGTGATAATGTAATAATTGGTTTAATCTTCGATCAGGATGATAATCCACGTGATTATGAATTTTTCTTTAAAGAATTGATGTTTGAATTAATAAATAATGAAAAAAGATGTTCCTTCATTGAAGATTTTGAAATTGAAAATTTCATGATCACAACTTTTGTCGATTTTAGAAGATATGATGATGAACTAATGCAGAAACATTCAAGAACCGATTTTTCTAAAGAAAAACCGTTTAATAAGATTTTTATTTTCGGAATAGATGAAGTAGGCAAAAGTTCATTAGTGCGGAGGATTAAAACAGGAGAATATACTGATAATTATTTTACTCCAACGAAAAAATTCAATATTCAATATGTAAAACATGACGAAAAAGGATTAATAGCTTTTTGGGATATGCCTGGGCAATATTCTTTTCGTAAAAAATGGCTGACCGGTTCTCAGGATTCAAATATTCTTGTATATATGATTGATGTTTCTGATCAAATACGATTTGCTGAAGCACGAAAAGAATTGAATTTTGTTTTAGAACATTATGAATTAACTGGAGTTCCCTTACTCATTATTGGCAATAAAATCGATTTAGTAAATCATGTTAATATTAATGACACTGATGAAACTAAAAAACACTTGGATCGACTAAAAAATGAGATATTTGATTATTTCGAATTTCAAGAAATTAGTGATAGAAAATGGAATTTCCTATTTTCATCTGTTAAAACAAGTTACAATCTAGAAAATATTTTTCAGTCGATTTTAGATCTTATTTCTATATGATAACTCATGCGATTGTCATTGTAGATAATATTTATTTTTAACTTTCTAATTAAATTTAAATATCAATGAAATTAATTTCTATTATAATTAAAATTTCTTTATAATATCTATACTAATTTGGTACTAATAAAAATTCTTAAGATGAAAAATGTTTAAAAGAACTAAAAAAGATATAACGATTAATGTAGATGATAAATTAGGACAACTATTTCTTGGAAATAAAGATTTAAGGTTGCTAATGTTAAGACCAATTGATTTAATTGAATTTGCTGAATTTGCAGGATCATCTGCTGAAGATATTCTTCTTTGGACTGGAAAAACAATTGGCAAGCATTTATCTTCTCAGCTCATAACAGATGTGTTATGGGAAAATGAAAATCTTTCAATAAAGAAGAAAGCAATTAAAGGAATTTTAGATACACTTGAGCATTTAGGTTTTGGAAAATTAAGATCGAGAGTAAACAGAAATAACGTGGAAATATTTGTATTTGAACCCCTTTCTGATCCTGAAAAAGAAAATATAATGGCAAAGAATATTTGTAGGGTTTACCAAGGGGTTTTTCATGGTTTATTTGAAAACATGGATATGGACGTGGATGCTGAAGAAACTAGTTGTAGTTTATTGGATGATGAGGCATGCGTATTCAGATATACTCTTATGGACGGGGAATTTGAGGAAGAGGATATCGATCCAGAGGATCTTGAAGAACAAGAGAAATATACTTCTTTATTCCCAGTAGACCGTTAAATTAAAAAATATATTAGAAACATATCTAATGTTTAAGTTGATAAATGAATCTATTTTTCATTCTTATAAGTTAATTATTAATTGTTCTCACTCTCTTTCTTTTAATAGTGCCTTATTTTTTAAGATCATAAAAATAGCGAGAGGTGTGATTTGACATCATATCATCAAATCAACATGTGTGTTTAGAATGTGGCAAGACATATCATAATAAATTGAACATTGCAATATGTCCCTCATGTCTAGAGAAAGAAAAAAGAAATCATGAAAAAGGAATTCGATCGAAATATGCTACAGTCTTCCTTTATTTAAACGGAAAGGAATTTTGAGAGAATCATTGATTTTGGGTTAGAATATTTGTTTTAATTTTACTTATTCTCGTCATCTTTTGGCAAATCTCTTAAAATAATGATGCAATTTTAATGAAACATTTAAGATGTAAGAAAAATTAACCAATTTTAATATTAATTCTATAAAAACTATCTAAAAATCAATATTTAAGAAGAATATCATGGTTGTTCCTAATATATGGACATTTTCTAATGGTTTAAGTGCATCTATTACATGCATTGTAGGCTATATTGTAGGAATCGTAGCATTAGTTCGGTATATCAAATACAGACGAAATGCTCTTTCATATGTGTGTTTTATAGGATTTTTAATGGGTACATTCTATTTAGACATAACAATTTCATTCATTACAGTATTAGTATGGCAGGAAAATCTTATTGACCCTATTATATCCGGTTGGATAGCCTTTACTCCGGCAATATTTATTATAGCCGTCATCTCTCGTTTAGCAACAAAAATTTTTTTAGTAAAAATTGAAAAGCTGGCAATTGTCTTGATAATTATTTTAATTCCGTTCTTCCTCTTCATTCTTTATTGGGCTCCATTATATTTTGGTGATCCCAACCTTGTATTGGGGGGTTTTATTGATACTTATAGTTATTTAGTAAAACATCAAGCAGGATTAATATTATGGATAATAATTTCCTTTTTTCTACTATTAAACATAATCGTTGTCAGCGGAGGTTTTTTCAAACTTGCAAAAAAATTAACTGGTGAACCTCGAAAAAGGTGTATCTTGATTTCAATTGGATTTTTAATTTTTTCAATAGGAAATTTTATTGACATGACTCTTCCTGCAGTTATTCTTACGACCATTATATTAATCCCAACGAGAATATCACTAGCTATCAGTTATATCTTAATTTACCAAGGTTTCCTTTACTATGGAAAGTAATAAATATTAAAATCCGCTTTTTTCTGCAAATTTTAAAAATCAATTTAGTGTGACATTTCACACTATTTGATTATAATTATTTTGCCCAAAAGGATTAAACAATATAACCAGCAACTTTTAATCCTTTAAAACTCTCTTATTCATAGAACTTTAAAATGATATAGTATAAATACAATTATCAAATTATTTAAAACAAATTCACGTGATAAAAAAAAATGACAGAAAAAGGAGCAAAGCTCAAAATTGATTCCTATAAAGGACCACTTGGCACTATCAAGGGATTTGAGTTTACTACTGGCAAGATCGTGAATGAAGGGGATGAAACAGAATGGGAACCAATGGGACCCCACCCAAAACCCCATATCCCCACACTTCGCTCCTGGTTCTTCAAGTTGATGGATCGATATAACCCTACCTACATGCCAATATGTGACATGTGTTGTTTGTGTACATATGGTAAGTGCAATCTTTCCAAAGGAAGAACTGGTGCTTGTGGTATTAACATGCAGACACAAAATTCACGTATTGTTGAAATTGCTTGTTGCATTGGTGCCGCTTGTCATAGTGCTCATGGAGATCATCTGCTTCACTGGTTAAAAGAAAAATATGGAAATATTCCTATAAATTTTGGAAATAACATTGCAGTTGAGATGCCTCATACTAGGTTAGTTGTAGGAATGAAACCAGAGACTTTAGAAGACTTAGAAACCGCAATGGAGTGGGTTCATTTTACTATAACTCACTTATTAGCTGCCGGTCATACGGGTCAAGAAAGTTCTAATCTTGATT
>CAZRIR010000266.1:0-3837 GCA_964600195.1 uncultured archaeon
AAAAACACAAAGAAATAAGAAAAGTGTAATTCTTGAAGAATATTTCGTTCAAAAATGTGAATTTATAAATGCCCAAGGATCGATAAGCAAGGATAGTTTTGGTCTTTTAAACAAGATAATTAAATCGAATAAAAGAACATTATTAAAGATCACTGAAGGAGAAGAAGATTTATTGGTCTTACCTTTAGTTAAAGAAATTTATTTACATGATGGAACAAAAAATTTAGTATTTTATGGTCAACCACCGATAACTAATGCTAAAATTACAATTCCTGAAGGAATCGTGTTGGTAGATGTGAGTATAAAGATAAAAAAGGAAGTTGAGAATCTCATTAAAATAATGGAACGATATTAATTTAGATTCAAGTAATTTTTAACCAATAATAATACATATTGAATAAAATATATTTATCATTCATTATTAAATGACTAAAAAGAAATCAATATTAATAAGGTGAAAATTAATTCCTATCGTCATAATGAAATTTGGTGGAAGTTGTTTAGTTGATGATAAAGCATTTAGTAAAATTTATGAAATTACCAAATTATATAAAGATTCAAAAAAAATTTACGTGGCTTCAGCATTTAATGGTATTACGGATCTCCTCTTGAGAACCGCCTATTCTCTAAATGATGGCCAATATTCAATTGTAGATGAAAATATGGCTCTCATCGAGAAAAAACACATGGAAGTTATTGAACAAATAATTCTTGAAGATACTCTTAATTATCAAAGAGCAAAAGAGTGGATTGATAAAAAATTAAGCGAATTAGAAGATGTTTTTGCTGATATCAAGGAATTTGGATTAGAACCTTATTATATAGATTATGTTTCAAGTTTTGGAGAAATATTATCGACATATATCTTAAGTGAATACCTGCAGAGTAAAGATCTTGATGCTGTCTTTATCCCCGCTAATAAAATAATAATTACAAATGATAATTATAACAATGCATATCCATTGTATGATTTAACAAATACTAGAATACGAAATAAAATCTTACCTGTTTTAGAAACCGATTCAAGAGATTTTATATTTTGTGTTACTGGATTTATTGGTCGAAATAAAATTGGTTATATCACGACTTTAGGGAGAGGAGGATCGGATTACACCGCAACCATTTTAGCTCGATCTTTATTTGAAGTAGGAAAGGAAAAGGATATTAAAGTCATATTATGGAAAGATGTCGACGGATTGCTTGCAATTAATCCAAAATTCGTTACAAATGCATCTCTTATAAAATATATTGACTATGCCGAAGCAAAAGAAATAGCTAATTTTGGAGCCAAGGTCCTTCATCCGAAATGTCTTGAAGCTTTAGAAAAAAATAAAATTCCTTTAGAAATACGGAATTTTAATAATTCATCGGAAGATATTAATTATACATGTATCTCAGAAAAAACAGATATAAATCAAATCAAAGGTATTTCTGCAATTGAAGAAGCAACAATAATTACAGTCGTATCAGGTTCTATGGTTGATATTCCAGGAGTTTTAGCAAAAATATTTAAACTTATGGCAAAAAACGGAATAAGCGTATCTTTGGTATCACAAAGTGCATCTGAAATAAGTACTTCTTTCGTCGTAAAATCAGAAGAATCTCAAAAAGCAGTTTTAGCTTTAGAATATAATAATTATTTCAAAGATTTCTTCAAGATTAAATCCAAAGATGTCGCAATCATTAATATAACAGGTTCAAAAATACTTGAAAATGATACCAAAACTATACTTTTTAGTGCATTGGATGAAAAAGGTATTAATGTGAAAGCAATATCACAGAGTTTTGAGGAATTGAATCTTTCACTTGTAGTGAATAAAAATGATTTAATTCAAGCTATCCAAGCAATTCACAATAATCTATGTGAGTTCTCAGATAGTGATTTCTGTCAAGAATAATAGAAGAAATCTGAATGAAATATTGGAATATATTGAGATTTTTAGAATTTTTATCAATGTTAATTAATTTTTTCTAAAGAACTAAGCTTGAACTAAGTTAGAATATAATTTTTAAAGAAAAATAGAGATTATTGCGTTTAAGTTCTTGAATCGATAATTCGACGAGTTAATTCCGTAAAAGCCTCGTCTACATTTACACCTGTCTTTGCAGACGTTTCAATATAAATACTATTTTCACTTTCAGCAAAAGTGCGAGCCTCGTTTCGATCTATGACTTCCCCGACATCCTCAATCAGATCTGCTTTGTTTCCAATGAATACAAAAGGAAGATCCGCCCCTGCAAATTGTCTTATTTCAGTCAACCATTTTCTTGTTTCTTGATAAGTTTGTTCTCTGGTAAGGTCAAAAACTAATAAAGCTCCCGCGGCACCCTTGTAAAAAGTTGATCTAATAAATTCAAACCTTTGTTGACCACCAATATCCCAGATGCTTAATGTAGCAATTTCTCCTGGTCGGAATTCTACATCTTTAGTCAGAATATCCACTCCAACAGTTAATTTATAATTAGCAGCAAATCTTTGCTTAATAAAACGTTGGACCAGACTTGTTTTGCCTACCGCAGCAGCACCAGTAAGTAATACTTTAAGTTTGAAACTTGACATTCAATTTCACTTATTTTTTTTTTAATTTAATATATAATGTAATATCTAAAATCGTATTTATTTGTTTATCTATTTTAAATGTACTTTAATTATAAAATTAATATATTTCTATTTTATATACTTTTATAAAAAAATAATTAGATTATTCATATTTATTTTTAAGCTTATTCCATGTATTTTGATTTTATTATCTTTTTTACTTAGGTTTTTTATTAAGTTTAGAGAGTTAATATAAAATGATTGCTTAATCTATATAAGTGTAAGAACTAATATTAATTTGAAATTTAAAAAAATGGTCATATCATTATGGATAAACTTGATTTAGCTCAAAATGCATTAAAATACCTAGAAGTTGCAGAAAAATTCGAAGTGGCAAAAGAATGGGAAAAAGCTTTAGAAAATTATGAAATTGCTTTCGAGGATTTGAGAAAAAGCGGGTATTTGTCTGAAAGAATCGATGAATTAGCTTCAAGAATAGAGCAAATTAGAAATATAATTCGCCAAAAAAAGCAAATTGATAAAGTGGAAAAAGAGGATTCGAAAATTCAACTTGAATTTCAGGCTCAATCTCTAATTGATGGTGCTAATAAATTGGAATCTGAGGGTAATTATAATGATGCAGTCAATAATTTAATCTCAGCAATAAATATATTAATAAAAGCAGGTTGGAGCGAATTTCAACTGGAAAAATTGAGAACAAAAGCAATAAAGTTAGCAGAAGTCATCGATCAGCAGAATAGCATTGAAACTCAAAAACAAACAACACTTCATCATGTAGAAGGGATGGAAGGTGCTCCACATGAGGAGCAAGATCGTAGCAGCAAACTAAAAATATACCAAGAGAAAAAAAAATCTGAAAACCAGGTTCAAGAGGAAGCATTTATGATTTTGGATAAAGCAAATGAATTAGAAAGACAAAGAAAATTTGATGATGCTATACAACATTATCTACAATCAATTGAATTATTAAATTCTATTGGATGGGTGGAACAAACAAGAAATATTCAAGTAATCATTGAAAAAATCAAAAAAAACATGGAAGAAGTCGATAAATACAAGACTCAAAAGATTGAAATACAAAAAGATCAAATCATGGAAGAACAAACTAATGAAATTCAAGATTTGGCTTCAAACACAACAAAAATAAGAGAATTTGCAGAAAAGAAAAGGGAAGAGGAAAAAATCCAAGAAAAGGCTTTTTATTTTATTGAAGAAGGAAAAAAATTTGATAGAGAACAAAAATATGAACTTGCAATTAGTGAATTAGAAAAAGCAAT
>CAZRIR010000267.1:0-3829 GCA_964600195.1 uncultured archaeon
TGAAAATACATCAAAGATATCTCCTAGATCGTTAAAAAAATCAAATCCACCAAATCCGCGACTACTTCTTGATTTTCCTCCATTGCCAAAAATCTCACTGAAATCAACTCCTCCCGGTGATCCTGAAGAAGTGTAATAATACGTTGTTCCATCAGGACCCCTTTGAACCCTTGCACCACGAGGCATCTCTCCACCGCCCCATTGTTGATATGATGATGGATCTCCCTCTACAACGCCAAATTTATCATACATCTCGCGCTTTTTATCATCGCTTAAAATGCTGTATGCCTCATTAATTTCCTTAAATTTTTCTCCCGTTTTTGGTTCATCAGGGTTAACATCAGGATGATATTTTCTTGCTAATTTTCGAAATGCTCTTTTGATTTCTTCTTTGCTTGCGTTCTTTTCTAATCCTAATACTTTATAATAATCCTTTGCCATTTTTTACCACCTTTTCCTTCAATAGGCCTGGCAGGAATCGAACCCGCTTTGAAATGAGGAGAATTTCTCCTTTTATAGTCCCTTACACACTACAAGCCTCTTTTATAAATAAAAAAATAAAAAAAAAAATGATTACTCGTACTCAGCATCTACTACGCCATCATCTTGTCCGCTAGCTCTTCTGAATTTTTCCTCTTCAATTTCATCTTGAGTTTTTCCTTGGTACGAAGTGGCTCCTCCAGTAGGCGCTCCACCCATTCCACCAGGAGGTGCTCCTTGAAATCCACCCTGTCCAGGTTGTTGTCCATACATTCTACTTGAAACTTGATGTAAAATATTTTGTAAGGCTTCAGTAGCACTTTTCATTCCCGCAACATCATTAGATTCCATTACAGCTCTGAGCTCAGATATCTTGCTTAAAATTTCATCTTTTAAATCTCCAATCACTGATTCATTTTCCCTCATCAACTTTTCAGTTTGATAAATCAATGCTTCTGCATGATTTTTGGCTTCCGTTATTTCTTTGAATTTCCTGTCTTCTTCAGCATTTCTTTCAGCTTCTCTTATCTTTTGTTGGATATCATCTTCTGACAGCTTCGTGGATGCAGTAATAGTAATTGATTGACTTTTACCAGTTCCTTTATCCTTAGCGGATACATTTAGAATGCCATTTTGATCGATATCAAATGTTACTTCGATTTGAGGCATCCCTCTAGGTGCTGGAGGAATTCCAGTTAAATGAAATTTCCCTAACGTGATGTTATCTGCAGCTTTAGGTCTCTCACCTTGTAAAACATTAATTTCTACTGCGGGCTGGTTATCTGCAGCTGTTGAGAATATTTCCGCTTTCTTGGTAGGAATTGTAGTATTTCGCTCTATCAATTTTGTAAAGACACCACCTAAAGTTTCGACACCTAAAGAAAGTGGAGTCACATCTAACAAGAGTAAATCTTCCACTTCTCCAGTCAAAACACCACCCTGAATAGCTGCTCCCATGGCAACACATTCCATTGGATCAATGCTTCTTTCTGGAGGTTTTCCAAGGAAGTTTTCAAACTTGTTTTGGACAATAGGCATTCTCGTAGGTCCACCGACTAAAATGACTTTATCGACATCACCTCTGGATAGTCCAGCGTCTTTAAGTGCTTTTTGAATAGGAGCATCTAATTTTGTTATGACAGGCTCTATTATTTGCTCCATTTTTGCTCTCGTTAACGTAATATTCAAGTGTTTAGGTCCAGAATCCGTAGCTGTAACATAGGGTAAATTAATATCCGTTGAAATTGAGGTAGATAATTCAATTTTTGCCTTTTCTGCGGCTTCTCGAACTCTCTGCATTGCCATCGGATCTTTACTCAGATCGACCCCTTCATCTTTCTTAAATTCCTCAACAATGTGTTCCAAGATCAATCTATCCATGTCAGTTCCTCCTAATGCTGTATCACCCGCAGTTGATATTACCTCGAAGACTTGATTGTCCATTTCCATTATGGTTACATCAAACGTACCTCCTCCGAGATCTAATACCGCAATTCTTAGGCTTACACCTTTTTTATCAAGGCCATAGGCGACCGCTGCGGCTGTAGGTTCGTTAATTAAACGCTTCACATTTAATCCCGCGATCCTTCCCGCATCTTTAGTCGCCTGGCGTTGATTGTCATTGAAATAAGCAGGCACGGTTATGATTGCATCAGTTACTTCTTCACCTAAATAGGCAGTAGCATCCTCCTTGATCTTTCTTAAGATCATTGCGGATATTTCTTGGGGAGTATAGTCTTTACCATCTATTGAAACATTATAAGATGTACCCATCTTTCGCTTTATTGCATGTATGGTACGTTCTGGATTTGAAATAGCTTGTCTTCTTGCAGGTTCACCGACTAATCTCTGTCCATCTTTCGTAAATGCAACGTATGAAGGAAATGCTTTTCCACCTAATGTATTTCCTTCAGCACTAGGTATTATCGTTGGTTTACCACCGACTAATACTGCTGCTGCTGAGTTACTAGTTCCTAAATCAATTCCAATTATTTTTCCCATATCTTTTCACTCCTTTTATTTAATTTTTAATATTTATTAGTTTTTTGATTTTGTTGATATTACGACCATTGCTGGTCTCAATACTTCATTATTATATGTATAACCTTTATATAATTCTTCAATTATCGTATTTTCCGGGAGATCATCATTTATTCTAACCAATTTTACTTCATGTTTATATGGATCAAATATTTTTCCTTCAGTTTCCATTGGTATAACACCTTCTTCAGAGAGAATTTTTTCAAAATTCTTTATAAGCATATTAAAACCCTTTTTTATTGAATCTCCATCATTTATGGTTCCAATCACTTTTTCTGCTCTTAATAAATCATCATAATGGTTAATGAGCTTTCGGACTAATTTTTCAGTCGCATATATAGTATATTTATGCTTGTCCCGTTCTGATATTTTTTTATAATTTTCAAAATCCACTTTTGCTCTTACTAGAGATTCGTAATATTTTTTATTCTGTTCTTGAAGTTCTCTTAGATTTCTTCCATCTTCCTTCAAATGTTCAATTTCTTCAGTCAAGGATCTATTTTTCGCTTTAATCTCATTTAATTCTGCCGCAATTGCTTCATACTCTTGGGCTTTTTTCATTAATTTTTCATAATCTTCTCTCGAAACGGTAATTTTATTCCGTGGATCTTCAAGAGATCGTCGACCGTTGAAAAAATCACCAAATACGTCTTCAAACATTATTTATCACTCATCTCCCGTGTTTTTTCGGTTATCGTTATCATTTATTTAGTGTATTTCAATTTTTTTGGGTAATTATTTTCTTGTCAACCCTTAATTGACATATATTCGTTTACAATATTTAAATGTTTCGTTTTTAATCTATAAGATATTTTTTTCTTTTCAATAGCAGTAAGATGAAATTAAGCAATAAATTTAAAATAACCACGAAAAGAAGTCGCAAATAAATGATAAAAATTGAGAGAGGAGGTAATTTTATAAATGAATAAAGAATTATAAATTCTATCAACCATCTTCGTTTAAAAATTCTTTTTGCCTCCTTTTTTTATCTTTCACATGTTTCTCAGCGCGATCATTACCGTAAAGGGCATTTAGTTCCTAATATCCATTCCTCCCTGTTTTTTTGCAATGAAATCTCGATCTGGAACTCATTTCATCTTGCCAAACATGATTAAGCGAAGCATGACTAATTAATACCATGATCGGAAGAAAAAAGATGATTTATGACATGCTTTGGCGCTCAATTGAGGCATTAAGCGAAAGCGAAACTAATATTCCGCTAGGAAACATTCAAGTACGATGTCCTACCTGCGGTAGCCCTGAGGTGGGAGAATATGGAACGCACGCGCGAAAAGATCTACGCGTGGAG
>CAZRIR010000268.1:0-1207 GCA_964600195.1 uncultured archaeon
CAATTGAAATTATATGTAGATAATAAGAACTTTTTTATAAATCCTTGAAAATACATGTCAATGAAAAAATGATCCAATAATATTTTGAAGGTCTGAATATGTCTAGTCCCTTGGAAAGTTTTAAGGACTGTAAAACAATAAAGCTTAATGAAACATGTCCTAGATGTAATAAAAAAATATATCGAAAAAGACTGAGGTTAGATTCAACACAATATCGGGGTTTGAGAAGACTCGGAATTTTATTTAAAGCTGTAGATTTTTGCATTGAACCTGATTGTAATTTTATAGAACAGGGAGTTCTTTATTTTGATAGAAAAAACCTAATATTTATTAAATTGGGAGAAATTAACAATTTTATTTTGAGTAAGGTCCGTAAAGATTAATTATAAATAATTTATTTCTTTTATAAGGTAAGAAAAATCTATTGATTATTACTTTCATTCATTCATGGTCATTGCTTGCATTTTTTCTGCCAATTTTTTCATTTCGTTAAATAATTTCATGTTCTCTTCTGGGTCTGCAGTATTTGCTTGTAATATATTCAATTGTCGCAGTTCTTCACTTAACTTTACAAATTCTTCAGGAGGATCAATTTGGTATTTATATTTCCTCTTGCCTTTTTTATTTAATGAAACATAGACCCACTTTTGGCATTTTTGAGAATAATTCCAGCGTCCTGGTGTAAAAGTTCTTGGCAAGTGGATCTCCCAACCAATTTTTCTTAGCAATTTTAGATTTTGATAAACTATATAATATCTAAGAAACTATCTTTCAAAAATTTTTATAATTTAGATAATGCATTTTTTGCTGCTTCTCGAACATCTACATCCTTATCTTTTAAAAGCCACAAGAGAATTTCTTTGTGTTCTAAATTTCTTGATTTTTCAATAGCTTTAATAAGATTAAATCTAATCAGCCAATCTTTATTTCTTACAAATTTCGAAAATAGCTTATTTATTTTTTCATCTTTAATTGTTGCTAAAATATATAACGAATTCTTTTTTGTATCATAATTTTTATTGCTTTCAATGTCAATTGCTAAGTTATCTATGGTCTTTTGAATATCATATTGATTAAGGGATTTTAAAAAGTCTTTATATAATTGGCTTTCGGGTTCTTTAGGCATTTCAAATTCTTTTTCAAGAATTTCAACTTCAAGTTTAGTTTTCAATTTATGATTTTTTATTTTCAATTCTTCAATTGTCTT
>CAZRIR010000268.1:1307-3803 GCA_964600195.1 uncultured archaeon
GATTTAATAATTTCTGTTGTTTCAACATCATACAAATGCCATGCTCCTTCTTTGGAGCTAATTTCTGAAGCTTTTAGTTCATGAATTTGAGTTCTTAATGAATCAAGTTCTTGTTGATAAGCATTGTTTTCAGATTCTAATCGTTCCATTTGATTTTCATATTGTTTCTCTAATTCATAATAATTATCAATGTTTGTAATAAGATTATCCTTAATTTCAATATTTTCAAGATTTTTATTTTTTTTTCTTAAGTCATTCAATTCAACTAGAGTCTCTTCTTTCTCTAACCTAAGTTGATTAATAATGTCATTGGATTTTTCTCTTTCTTCCATTGAAGCGTTTTCAATACTTTCAAGGGATCTTTGCAAATCCTCAACTTGAGCCTTATAATCCAAAATTTCTAAATTTAACTCATCAATTCTTTTTATAAAAACTTGAGATTCTTTTGATCGATTATCCTCAAAATCAGGAGATATTAATGCTTCACTATCAATTCGTAATTTTTCTAATTCTTTTTCAGATAATTCAAGTCTTTCAGATAACTCTTTTATGATGATTTTTGCATTCTCTTCATTTGACTTGTACATTTTCAATTGGTCTTTTAAATCGCTAATATCTTTATTCAAATTCTCAATTTTATCAATATATTGATTTGAATCACCAGTTAACGGTACAATAATATCTTGTTCATTAGATTTTGTTTGTAAATCGTGAATCTTTTCATCTTTTTTTAAAATTTCCTGTCTTTGTGAATAAATCATCTCCTTTAAGAGTTGAATATCATCATCAACGATTATATTCTCCTCATCATCCGTTTCTTTTAATGATTGAATGAGTAATTTCTGTTCACGAATTGTAAATTTAAGTCGATTAATTTCTTCTTTTAATGAATCGATTTTTCTTTCTAGCATTGATTCAGCTTTATCTTTTTGATCAATCGTATCAATTAGTCCTTTCAAGTCACGTTCCATGATTATCCCATATTCATGATTGCGATTTTTACTTTATACGATAAAATAATGGAGATTCATTTTAAAAAATGTTAGGATTATTTCAAAAAAACTAAAATGAAAATTATAAAAAAATTAAAAAAAATTGTATTTGAGTTCATAAGATATTAATTTCTATAATCTTATCTCCCTGTTCAATAGAATTAACTACGGCTTGGTCTACTTCGGATTTAACTTCTCCAAAAATTGTATGCTTGTTATTTAACCAGTCAGTTATCACATGCGTGATAAAAAATTGGGAACCATTTGTACTAGGACCTGAATTAGCCATTGCCAAGATTCCAGGTTTATCAAATTTTCGTCCACTCATGAATTCATCCTTGAAAGGATAACCTATATTTTGCCCACTATATGGAAATGCCGTTATTCCCTTATCTTTTGGTCCTCCATAACCTTTTCCCAATGGACAACCACCTTGAATCATGAAGTTATCGATGACACGATGAAAAATCAAACCATTATAAAATTTTTCTTTTATTAAGTAAAGAAAACTCGCAACCGTCATCGGGGCATCTTGGTCAAATAAAGTCAAGTTTATCTTTCCTTTGTTTGTAACAATTTCAATGTCAGTCATAGATTAAGATAAGATTGACTTTTATATAAGGATTAAGAAAAAAAAAATTGGATACAACCTGTATGGTGTTAATCCTAAAATTTTTCAAAATTTGTTTATCTACTTCCAATTGGAAGAATAGTTCTATCATATGTTTCGTTTAGTACTTCTGCCATTGCTAGATAAATTGCACTAGCACCACAGAAAATTCCTTCAAATCCTGCAATCATTTTAACTAAACCATTTCCAGTATAATCAGCTATAGCTAAAAGGAAGAATAGAATAGTCAAAGTTATAAAAACAGTTGCCAGTGCAATATTTTTATTTAATGTACCAAAGGACATGAAAAGTGTAAATATTCCCCACATTAACAAGTATGAAGCCGCAGCATAAGATTCTGATGCTGCTCCCCAACCTGTAACAGGAAGGATATTTAAAACAACGAAAGATAACCAAAATAGTCCATATGATGTAAAGGCAACAGTTCCAAAAGTATTTCCTTTTTTATATTCCATGATTCCCGCAATAATTTGAGCAATACCACCATAACATAGACCCATAGCTAAAATCATTGAATTTACGGAAAAAAAGCCAGCATTTGCAAGGTTTAATAATACAGTAGTCATGCCAAATCCCATTAATCCCAGAGGGGCAGGATTAGATAATTCATCAGCCATTTAAGATCTCTCTTTTATTTTATCTTATTAAATTTTGAAGTTAAATTTTAATAGATATTATAACATGTCAATATTTAAAATGTTTAAGAATTATGCAATTTACAAATCTCACATATAAATTTTATGAAAACATCCATTCAATCAATTTTTTTTTTTCAAAATAAATAAAAAGATATTTAAATTTTTAAATGAAATCTTAAATAATAATCAATAAATATATCAAGTATTAATAAAAAAATAATATACCCTCTAAATC
>CAZRIR010000269.1:0-3773 GCA_964600195.1 uncultured archaeon
ATGATTCCCGAAATTGTTCGCCTGCGTAATTTTTTGATGAATAAAGATTCTTCCTTGCTTGGAATTTTTATTTTTAAATCTGATTCGATGATGCTAAATAAATTTTTTAGCACGAATGTTTTATCAACCAGAACCCCCCCAAAATCAAATATAAAATGCTTGATCTTATATAATTTAACTTTTTGTTTTCCAAAAATTAAGTGGCTTGAGTCTAATTCTGAATCATTAGATCTCTTTTGAATGCTCATTTCTTAAAAAGTCTATCCTCTCATATTTTTTATTTCATCTAAAATAATATTGCATATTTTTGGACAAGGATCATCATTCTCCTTCCAATTGGTAAATTCTGGAAAATTTCCAGGATCAACAATAAAAATTCTTCCAGAAGAAGTTTCTTTTATTACGTCTAAATGACCAAATTTGATATTATGACCATCTTGCCATTTATTAATGATTTCCTTCATTTTTTTTGTAGGAGTGACTTGTTCCATTTTTGCGTGTTCATTGCTTAAGGGAGGCTTTTTAGCAACAGATATTTCATTACCAATAAAATAAATGATGTGATGAATTCCATCAATATAATGTTCGTAATATACTACATCGTCATTTAGTGAATTTAAATCTTCAAATGATCGTATAACTTTGACGTTTTTACTCCCAGAGTCCATTAATGATTTAGAGATCAAGGGAAAATCATCATTTTTAAGTAATTTATTTAAGGCTTCTTTTGAACCTATAAAGAATTGGGGATATAATAAACCTGCCTTTTTAATTAAAAAGTGGGCATCAATTCTATATTTATGTTTCATGGTAAGATGGGGATCAGGATATATGGGAATGTGATTTTCTTTTAAAAAACAACCTGCATATAGATAGACAAGTTTCTTCGATTTTAAAATAAAAAAATCATGCTGGAATAGATTATCATTTATACACAGGTTTTCTGAAGTATAAATTGTTACTTCATGACCTAATGTTTCATAATATTGTTTCATTCTACCAGTTAATGATTTTGTCCTTTTTGAGAGAATTCCAATATTAATGTAATCGCTCACCTTATTTTTTTGCTTCTTTTGTCAGATAATCACCAACTATCTTGTGACCATCCTTAATATAATTAAAATTTGGAGATGAATTGATGTCCGTCAAAAAAAAATTACCATTCTTGGATTTAAGAAAATCTACTGAAGTAATTTTTAAATTTAAAACATCCATGGCTTTCAATACCATTTCTCCTAATTCTGGAATTGAATCAATCTTTTTTCGGCTCTTCATTTTATCGGGATTTACCATGACCGGAATTTGTTTGTAATAAAATAAATCTTCTCCAATTCCATAAATCTTATACTCCCATTTACTTTTAATAAATTCTTGATAAAAATAGTAATTAGAGAATTGATCACTCTCTTCTATCGCTCTTATATCTCTCACATGCAATCTTCCATTCTCTTTTTCTATTTTTGGACAAAATGTATAGTTTTTTTGATCAATAATATTTTTAGCAATATAATCATTAAAATTTGGGGATATATTTTCAGGATTTAACGTAAATCTTGGAACTGGAATTCCAGCATTTTGTAATAGCATTGAATTTATAAATCTATTGAACGCAGACCATATTCCCTTGTAAGAATTAATAACGGGGATAGATGTATCATTTTCGATTATCTTGACCAGTGCTAAAGCGATATCTCCCTTTCCCTTAACAAAAAATAAATCTTCATCAAAATCATTATTAAAATAATTTAAAAGATATTCCTCCTCAAGATAAATTTTCAAGTTTACCTTCTTTCTTAAATAATTTAAAAGTGCAGCGGACTTTTGTTCCAAATGGTACCTATCAGTTATTATTCCAAGTTTTACCATTTCAGAAATGCTTCCTTTACTGTTTTTATTTAGAAAAATGGAAGATGTATTTTAATACTAATTACATGCATATTATCTCATTTAAATTAAACTATCATAAAAAATTTATAATTATTATAGCTTTAGTTTTTAACAGAATTATGAGAAACTCAATCCTTGTTATTACTTTCTGCAACAAATTGTGTTCATAAGAAATACATTTATATATTTTGACTTATTTATAAAGCAACAATAAAATTGAGGATTTTATAATGCTCAAGAAAGTGTGGATTGGAGCCATTTGTAATCGTGATGTGGAATTATTTAACCAAATCATCAAGTTCTCAAAAAAACATTATTCATCCAAGATTTCCATCATTTCCCTTCTAAAAAAAGATGGTACCTTTAGTACCAAATACTTTAAAAAGAAAATCAAGAAATATCCAATTTCTTTTTTAATTTTAAAATTGCATTCCGAACCTACTAATCAAATAATATATAATGCAATAAAAACCTATATTCCACATGTTCCATTATTGAATAGTTTAGAATCAGTTTCCACGTGTGAGAGTAGAAATAAAACCTTTAAATTTATAGAGAAAAACTGTAAAAAATTAAATATTCCACGAAATTATTATTCGATAAATGATGCATGTAATGCTCTTGATAAAGGAAAACAATTAATCATTAAATTGGATATTCACAATGCACCTCATTTATCTAAATATGATCGCATTTTAGGAATTGTAAAAACTCCAGAAGAATTCAAAGAACTTATTAGAGGCTATTCTCCCAAAAAGTTACTTTTTCAAGAATACCTTGGTAAATTTGATATAGTATATAAAACATATATTATCGATAAATTTACCGTAAATATTAGGTCTCATAATCGTTTAAGGGAGAATAAATTATCACAATTGGAATTAATTAGTATTAGGGTTCCTATTGATAAAAAACTGAAAAGAAGAATAAGAAGTATAGGAAGAAGAATGGGAATGTCCTTGTTTGGAGTTGATTACATTTTAACAAAAGATGGAACGGCGTATATTGTTGATGTAAATGACTTTCCAAGTTTTAGAAACATTCCCGAGGCGATTAGTTTAATCTCAGATTTCTTATATAATCGAGTATATTCTCAACAAATGTTATTCAAAGGAACAGCAAAAATAAAAGGATAAAAAATATAGGAAAAATCTATCTTTCTCTTTTACCTTCGATGAATTCAACTAAAGCTTTTTTGGCAATATAATCTTGTAATTGTTGAGGAGGATGTTTCATGAAAAATGAAGACGCTGACTCAAGAACACCACCTATTTTTCTATCTTTTGCAATTTTAGATGTTCTGATGCAATCAGCAATGATCCCTGCAGAATTATTTCCATCTTCAACAAACATGGTAATATCAACTCGAACGGGAGCTCCCCCGAAAATTCTTCCTTCTAATCTCATGTATGCTTCCTTTTGATTTTTTAAAAAAGGAATGTAATCTACCGCGGATATTTGACATTCAACTTCATCCCTATTTTGAAGCTTAGCAACCACGGCCTCGGTTTTAGATTGTCGTTTTCCCTCTTCATAAATTAAATTACCATCAGGTTTGGGCGTCATTAAATTACAAAAATCAGAACAACCACCCCAATCAAGTTGGATCGTGCGATCTAATATTGCTCCTCTCATTGGGAACAAATTTGCCAAAGAGCGATGTATTATCGTTGCTCCTATTTGGGACTTGACATCATCTCCTATTAGAGATAAACCTAAATCCGTTGCTTTTTTTATTATTTCTGGATCCTTAGCAACATGGGACGGCATTCCACAAACCACGCAGGCCCCTGCTTCTAGCGCAGTCATGGCATAATATTTTACAGCTTCATGGCATCCCGTAGGAAGCAATATCACGGCAACATCTACGTTTTTAGACTTCATTT
>CAZRIR010000270.1:0-3766 GCA_964600195.1 uncultured archaeon
AGCCTCTAATTATTATTTTTTTGAAGATGCGTCTTCCTTACAAGCTATTATAAATCGTTTTTATATAAAAAACAATAAAAAAAAAAAAAAAGAACATGACTTATTTTATTCTAAATTTCTAAAACTAAGAAACAATCCCATGAGAGATATTAGATTCATGATTAAAGTCCCACTCAGAATTCTAAAAATTCATATAAAGGGAATTTTACTCAAGAAGAATAGTAAATTAAATTCACAGAAAAGTCAATAACTTTTTTTTTATAAAAAAAAAATTTTTATAATATCGATAGTTTTTTAAAGGTAAATCATCATAACTCTCATAGAAACAACACAATAATTCCATATAAAATACCCGAATGAGCTGTATAAATCAAATATTAGAATTTTACTATAATGAAGGGCAATATAATGATTTGAATTCTAATTCAGTTAAGATATGGTTTAGCAATATGGTAAGAAAATTAACCAGTGAAAAAATTACAGGAGAAAAAGAAAGTTTACAAATTCGAAATTGCCTTATTTTATTAATTAATTTATTTTCGGGTATAAGTGATATTGATCATTACAATTTTAAGGGTAAGGGGTTTCTTGAATTAAACAAGTTAGAAAAAAACATGATGGATGAGGCTATTAAAGCAGCAATTACGAATGATATCTGAATTCAAAATATTTTGAAATCTTCTTCTTTCCATTGATCATAATTCTTGAATATTTTATCGATTGTATTCAGAATTTCTTCAATAGCTTTTTTTGTCTTGTTGTCTTGACCGAAAGTGTCTTCTAATACTTTATATAAATTGACTTGATATTCGAGAGTCAATTCAGAAATTTTCATCAAATCATCATTTGTAATCCCTTTGTCATTAAGTTGCTTGAGTACGTTTTGTATTTCTTGTTTAAGTTTTACAGTTGCATTTAAAGCTTTTTTACTTTTTTCATAAAGTTCTGTTTCTTTTTTATAGATTATCGATTCTTCTTTTGATAATTTAGATTGCTCTTTCCCTTCTAACCTTTCTCCAATCAGATGTTTTACTCGGTGGTAAAGAACTATTGATTCATTAATCTTAGATAAACTTTTTAATAAATCGCGGTTGCGCAAAATTCTTGCTTCAATTACTTTCAAATAAGCGCTCTCCGAATAGGTTTGAAGTTCGCCAAACGTGCTTCTTCCCCATATATTAATCTTGTCTTTGGCTCTTTCTAATTCTCTTGTTAATTTTTCCTTCTCTTCATTTGAAATTTTCTCCTTTCTCAATTCTTTATAGGTTTTTCTTACTTCATTTTTTATAGAAACAACTCTACTTCTCATTCCTGCTGCGGTTTTCTCAATATTAGTTATACTTCGAGATTCTCCTTCGCGTTCGCAATATTTAAAGATTTTTAAGGATTCATCTAATAATTTATAAAACATTTTTTCATCTTTATCAATATAATATTTTGAGTCCTGAACTTTTTGGATAGCTTTATCCATTTCCACTTCTAATTCGAAAACATAATCCAATAAGGTCATTTGGTTCCTTTCTGCAAGAATTCTTGATTTTTTCTCCATATCTCCTACTACGCTTCTGCTTGCTAAAATCCAATAAATTGCTCCTGGAATCCAAAAGAAAATTGAAAAAACCATCATGTTATACATGCTACCTAGAAAAAAAATCAACCAGGATGAGAATAGTAACGTTAATCCTTTACCTACTTGTTCAGAAAGATTGAATAAGGAAGCTGCCGTGCCTCTATGTTCTGGCATGTTAACATCAAGCATGACGGCATTTTTATTGGAAACAGGTCCTGCACTCAAAATAGAGGCAAATAATGCTAAAATCAAACAAAATATATAAGAGGGATAAGTATTGAAAATAGCAATTAAGGTGAGGATCATGTACTTTGTTGCTTCTTGATTTGGAATTGGATCCGGATAATTTATTGTAGCATTTAAAACATTAAAATCGATTACTCGTAAGGAGAAAAACATTCCCAGAGCTAAGGGTATCGACATTAACATGCAAAATGTAGCTAACCTTGCTCGATTTTTTTTATTTCTTTTAAATAAAATGTCTCCCATTTGTGAAAAGATTATACTACCAAGAACATAACCAATTCCAACCATTCCCGCAAATACCGTGGATGTTTGTATCACGATTTTACTCGGTAATTCAACGAAATAATAGTCCCTAAATAATGTTGTCAGAAAATAAACCAATACCGTTCCCGGAACGATTGCAAAAAAACCTTGCGTAATTAGACTCCTATTTGTCTTTTTATTCATGATTTCTTTTAATTCTTTTTTAGAGATTCGATATTTATATTCAAGATTCATTTCCGTTAATTCTAATAGTTCTCCTTCTCCGGCACCTTTTTGGGGCATCTTAACAAAAAATAATATGAAAATAATAACAAAACTTATTATGGATAGTAGTAAAAAAGGAAATCTCCAAGACGTTATTGGTCCCAGAAATGATGAGAGGGCTTGACCGGCAGCATTTGAAATGGAACTCAATATCGCCAGCAATCCAAACCATCCTGACCTTTCATCAGGGGGAATGGCATCTGCGATTACCGAATATCCAACTGGTAGCACGCAACCCAATCCTGCTCCACTTATTGCTCTTGATAGTAAAAGAAAAAAATAAGAATCACTAAAATAAGTAAAAAGCATGCCGAATGTCCAAGAAAATCCTCCCGCTAATAAAACTTTTATCCGATCAACCTTATCCGCGAAATAGCCCCAAAAAAATGCAAAAGCAGCACTCATTAAGATAAAGAATGCGTCTGGCACGGCAATCCAACCTAAGGGTATATTATACTCCTCACGTATGATTCCATAACTCGGAATGAGCATGCTCGTACATGCCCAAGATATGAAAAGTAAGGTTGAAACAATGATAATAGGAAAAATATTTTTTTTTTGGACATTCGTTAATGGCACTGGAATCTCACGTGAAAAATAAAAATATTAATATAATTTAATACAAGTGAGCTAAAATAATTTTACCTTGGCAATTTCAAATAATATCTATAAAAAACCAACCTATATTAAATATTTCTATGAGTGAAAAAATTGGAATTATATAATTCAGAGTTAGAGGGAACTTTATTACATTCCAAAGTTCAAATTTCACCTCAAACAACAAAAATGATAATTGAATTAAATTTCGTATTTTGATCTTTGGAGGATTTACTGTTAGTAAACATAAACTAAATTTTCCAATAAAATATAAAGGTACCTTATATAGATCATTTCTTAATATTTACTTTCTTCTTAAAATCCTATTATTATTAAAAAACCATATCCGATAGTAATAAAACAAATGATTGTTCCTATTATCCCTGGTATTTTTGAATAATAATTTTGCAATATCCCTAATATTGATGGATAAAGCACGATAAATTCCAATAATATGCTTATGAGAGCATTAAATGACTCGATTAAGAGTGTTGTTAATCCAAAAATTAAACCAAGAACACCCAAATTATCGCGAGGTTACCTCCTCTCGAAAAACTCCATTTTAAACCCATTTTTCAAAATAATTTATATTATATTAATGATCATTCAGTCATATATAAACCGATATGGTGGGATTGTGCACTACTTTTACTGCTCCTGATCAGGAGATGGGCGAGTAGTTTCTATTTTTACTCCCTCAACCATCATTCTTCTGACGTTACTAAAGCTCATTTTGTAATAATTCTTAATTGAGGTCTTCACTAAGGCCCTTGTCGTTTTTAGATTCGCAGCTATTATGGCTAAGGCCACTCCCTGTGGTCGTTC
>CAZRIR010000271.1:0-3760 GCA_964600195.1 uncultured archaeon
AGAATTAGTGAATGATAAACATAAGGAAGAATAAGATTTTATTAAAAAATCTATTTAAATTTGAATGATTATCATATTAGACGATGCCTTCTTTCGATATCAGGAATTACTGGGCGAGTATCTTGCTAATGCTTGTACTTCTCTTAGTTATTTTATTGATATTATATCCATATCTTCGCTTTGCTTTATCACTTAAACGGTCCGGAATGTCATATAAAGAAATTTACCAATACTTGAGGTTTATTGTATTAAGGACTTCGAGTTCCACGCCTTTAGAATCTCCTATAAATCAAAATTCTCAAGATAAATATATGATACCTAAACAAGTCGAACCATATGTATTTTATTGTACAGAATGTAAAATAACATCAGTTGGATACGAGGTTTTATGTCCAATATGTGGAAAATTAATGAAGCAACCAAGATTTGATCTTTTAAGGTCTGAAAATGTTGACAACCAGTCGTGTGTTCTTTGTCACAACAACAAATGTCCCGAATGTAACTTAGAGATGAATGGCGATAGATCTTGCAAACAAACATGTCCATATTGTGAAAGCATGTATCATTATCATTGCTGGATAATGACCATAAAAGAATTTGGAAAGTGTGGACATTGTTTAGAAAAACCTCCTCCCGAATTTGATAAATTGATTTCAAAAAAGCAGAAAAAGAACCCTATAAATACAGATGAAATAAAATTAGTTTCTAAAAAACAGGAGGGAACAAATCTAGACATGGATGAGACAATATTGATGGCTAAATTTGAAGCTGAAACGGGGAAAAATGCCATTTGGGGTAATAAAATAACAAAAAACTATATTAAATGGAAGGAAAGCAATAATTTATGATTATTTATCATATATTACACAATCAAATCTTGTTTTTTTCCATATAATCTTGAATGTATTTCTTTACTTCTTTTGCAGGTTGAAAGATCCCGAAATGCCCCTCACAGAGGATATCTGCATTTATATCTAACAATTTTTGCATTGATTTTTGATAATGTTCGAGATTAGACCTAAAATTCGCCATGAATGGACCGTGTATGTCTTGTCCAAAAAGAATCGTGGTGTCATTCATTCGAAAAACTATACTTATTGATCCTGGAGTGTGCCCTGGAGTATGAATGCATTCAAATTCAAAAGCACCAAATTTTAATATTTCTTTATCCCCTTTCAAACGTTTTTCTAATTTTATGGGTTGATAATTAATACCATACCATGAAGCTGCTGTTTCAGATTCATGTCCTTTTTCTTCAATTGCATCAGCATCTAACTCATGAGCATAAAATTTTACGTTTTCATTGTATAAATATAAATCATGACAAGCAGCAGTATGGTCGATGTGAAAATGTGTCAAAATACAATGTTGAATATTTATTGGATCGAAGCCATTCTTAGAAATTGATCTGATCATATCAAGACTCATTCCACAATCAATCAAGACCAGTCCATCCTTACTTTCAGTATTTATCATGTATACTGAACATCCCGAATCTCCTAAATGATAAACATTTTGTACAATTTCTTTCATAAAATCAAATTTTTCCTTCAAAAACTCTTTTATATTAATATTAATTCTTTTATTTAATAAAAATTTGGGTTTAATTCATTATAAAGAGCACTGTTTTGTTTGTTTGATCTGCACTCACTATGATCATTACATAAAGACTTTTTAGTCCAAAACATTATTTCTTACATGTAGATCTTGAAAAATCAAATGATTCCGAAAAAATGACAATTAAAGATGATAATGCTATAAAAATCAATGGAATTTCTCAGCAATTAAGTACTATTTTAAGTTTTATTCTTGAAAGTTCTAATGATACCTGTGCTATCGTAAATAATAAGTTTAATATTGAATGGATCAATGAAGCAACTCATGAAAAAGTTTTAGGATATAGTTATAACGATTTAGTCGGAAAAAAAATAACGAATGGACTCCATCCTGATGACTTGGATTATTTAAACCACGAAATCAGGAATATTTATAATAAAAGAGAAGGAAGAATCACTCTAAGAATAAGAACAAAAGATGGAGATTATAAATGGATGGAATATGGAATCCATATTTTTGAGAGTAAATCGGGCGACGTTAAATTCTTCTTGATCGGAAGGGATATAAGCGAAAGAAAGAATTTTGAACGTAAATTAAAAGAATCTGAAGAGATGTATCGTCTTTTCATGGAAAAATCTCATGATTTTATAATAATTCTTGGCAATGAATTTATCATCGAATATATAAATCAACCAAATTTTCAAGATATTTTAGGTTATTCCAATGATGATATAATTAGTAAAAAAATTTTTGATATAATCCATCCGGAATATCACAAAATTGCGCAGGACCTTTTTAAAGAAGGTTCTAGACATCAGAGTAAGGAAATTATCTTATGGGATAAAAAAGGTCATAACATTCATGTGGAAATCAAGGGAAGTACTTACAAAAATGGCAATGGGAAGAAGAAAATATTGATTGCTGCTCATGATATAACTAAAAGAAAAGAAACTGAAAGAAAATTAAAATCTTCTGAAAAAAAAAATCGAGATGCATTTGAACGTTCAGAATTTTATAAGGATTTATTTTCCCATGACATTAATAACATTCTTCAAACCATTTTAACGACGGCTGAACTTTGTTTAATGAAAATGAACAATGAATTCAAAAAGGATGAAATCATAGATTTATTGGGGGATATTTGCAATCAAGTCAAACGTGGATCAAATTTAGTTTCCAATGTTCAGATCTTATCTAAAATTGAAAGTGATGCCCCATTATTAAAAAAAATGGAAATCATCCAAGTTCTCAAGGAAGCCATTCAATTCATTAAAACAAGTTATACTAAAGATATAAATATTCGAGTAGAATCGCAAGAACCAGCCTTTCATACTTATACTAACGAATTATTACTTGAAGTATTTGAAAATTTGTTGATCAATTCCATCAAACATAATGATAACTCTAAAATCAATATTTTAATCAAGATTTTTAAAGAAAAGAGGGAAACCAATGACTATATTAGAATTGAATTTCAAGATAACGGGAAAGGGATTGAAGATTCAAGAAAAGAAAAGATTTTCAATCGTTTTTTTAGCAGGGACAGTAAAGTAAATGGGATGGGATTAGGACTTTCATTGGTCAGAAAAATTATTACAACCTATAATGGAAAAATTTGGGTTGAAGATAAAATAAAGGATGATTATTCAAAAGGAAGTAATTTCATCATACTCTTACCAAAAATTTGAATTATATCTAAATCATGAAGATTTTTAATTTTCTATGAAAAATAGTTCTCTTTTAAAGAAATTAATACATCTGGATAATTTGTATAAATTGCCTCAACGATCTCGTTTTTATATTTCCATTTTAATACCTTTTTCATTTGAGATTTATAATTTACTCCCCAACAATAACACTTAAATCCATTATCAATGATATATTGCAAGTTATATTTTAGTCTGTTTTTATCTGCTTTAATATTGATTATATTTATTTCATTACATTTCATTTCTTCAAATTGAGATTCACAGACATTAAAATCTAAGATATTGAGAGGCAAGGTATGGACTAAATTTACATTTTTATTATGATTTCTTAAATTGGAAAGAACCTTGAGTCGCATATCAGTTATTTCAACCTTTTCCAAAATTTTATAGTTTTTAGCGAGTTCAATGATTTCTATTCCAGTTTCCTCATCAAATATATCCATGCTATAACGTAGATTATTATTCTCATTTTGAAAGTTTTTAAATACTTCTTC
>CAZRIR010000272.1:0-3759 GCA_964600195.1 uncultured archaeon
TAATAATATTGAGAAACACAAAAATTTTATATTCTTAATTATTTTTTTATTCAATGAAATGAGCAAATTTGAAGCTCATTGTCTCTTTTAATTATTTATTATTCTCATGATCTCGGGATTCGCTATCATTTTAGAAAATGAAATTCTTTATTGTTCCAATGATAATAAATATACACATTTCGAAATTGTGACCTTTGTTCAAACCCTAATAGAAAGCATGAATAGGAACCGAACTTGGAGGTTAAAAAATATCATTTTTAAAAGAGATCCCTCCGAAGATGAATCAATGCTCGTAAAACATGCCTTTACCCATAAAAATCAAAATATTTTTTTTTGTATAATTGGTGATTTTAATGCGAATACACCTGCTTGTTCAGAATTATTAGATGAATTTTCAACAAGTATAGAAAATTATTTTGTAGACAAAGAAATAATTCATTTAAAAACTCCTTTTGAACAAGCCGCTTTTAATGAACATATAGATTATATTATCCTCTATTTAATAGATAAATATGGACCAGCTATTAATTGTGCAGATATTAATGAAAAGTATTTAGGTCAAAGCGATCATGATAAGATATTATATGCTGGTATCTCCAATCAAGGTTTGCCTATTATTGCAAAATTATATGATGAGAGTTTATTAACGAGGATAGGAAGAGATGTTAATAAAGAAAATATGGAACTCTTTTGTTCAGATGTATCTGCAAAATTAGCAACTATTGCAATGAATACCATAATCCGCACGAATACAAACATAGGAGAAATACAAATTCAAGATTTTAATGATAATAGTTCGGATAAAATAATATTATATGCAAGTATTTATGATTTTTCTTTAGATTTTGTAGCTTCTGGAGATTTTAACAGAATTAAAGAAATTTTTTCCAAATTTCACGATGATATATCATCTGAGGATGTTTTTTTTAAAATATTCGATGGAGATCTAAAACCTTTCAAGTATTTACAGAAATATCTTGATGATCTAAAAAATAATTTCGAGAATTAACAAATTTTATGAGTATAAAATGAAAGCTGTAATACTTTCTGCGGGAAGAGGGAAAAGATTAAACCCGATTACATTTTCACGGCCAAAACCATTAATTCCTATCTGTGGCAAACCATTATTAGAATATACCATTTTAGGTTTAAAAGAGGTCGGAATTGATGAGATTCTTTTGGTTGTTGGTTATAAACAAGAACAAATTAGGGAATATTTTGGAAACGGAGATAAATTTGATATTAAAATTGAATATACTATTCAAGATGAAAATTTAGGAACTGCTCATGCAGCGGCACTTGCAAAGGATTTTATAGATAAAAGTACTCCTTTCCTGTTAATGTATGGTGATATCCTGGTAGATAAAGAAATATTTAGAGATATTTTAAGTATTACCACGGTTAAAAAGTTAAACGGACTTATCGCCTTGATCGAAGTTGAAAATCCTCAACAGTATGGTATTATATCACTCGATTCTGATGGATTTGTAAAAAATATCGTCGAGAAGCCATCCCCCCGCCTGAATTTGGGTAATTTAGCTAATGCTGGAATATATCTCCTTGACCCATTGATTTTTGAAGCAATTGAAATGACAGGTAAATCTAGTAGAAATGAATTTGAATTAACTGATTCAATTGAGTTACTCATAAATAAATTAAGTTTTGATATTTATGGATATATTATAAAAAATCATTTTTGGAGTGATATTGGACTACCTTGGCAATTGCTTGATGCCAATCAGTATTTATTAGATAAAATCGAATCAAAAATATTGGGAACTGTAGAAGAAAATGTTAATGTTTCTGGAAATGTGCATGTTGATGAGGGTTCAAATATTAGAGCTGGAACGACATTAAATGGTCCATCTTATATCGGAAAAAACACAACTATAGGTCCTAATGCTTATATAAGACCCTATACTTTTATTGAAGATAATTGTCATGTAGGGATGTCTGAGATAAAGAATTCCATGATATTTTCAAACACGGCAATACCTCATTTTAATTATGTAGGAGATTCTATCATTTGTGAAAATGTTAATTTAGCAGCCGGCTCAAAAATTTCTAATTTGAGACTTGATGACAATGCAATAAAAGTAATAATTAATGGGAAAAATGTTAATTCTAATCGAAGGAAATTAGGATCGATTGTGGGTCCTAATGTAAAGACTGGAATAAATATTAGTATAATGTGTGGAAAAATTATTGGAGAAAATTCTTGGATTGGCCCAAATACTTTAGTAATGGAAGATGTTCCACCTAATACTCTTTATTATCAAGATCCAAATAAAGGAATTATAAAAAAATCAAAATAAAAGCTAATTATCAATATAAGTTATTTAAAAAGTAGTAATCATCCCAAGATTAGTCCTCATCATCCTCTTCTTCCTCATCTTCAGAAGATTCATCTTCTTTATTCTTTTTATTGGATTTTTGAGCAAGTTTTTTTACATTTATTCGTTCAGTTCTACGGATCTCTGATTTTCTGGACCTTTTAACTTCAACATCAACAATGTCAAATTGATCGTCCGGGACTTCCATATCTTCACCGCCTTCTGGAATTGATATTAATTTACTTTTAACTACGGTTGAATTCGATAAAGGATAAATGGTCTTGGCGATTCTCTGAATCTGATGTTGGAATTCTCCGTAAATCATTCCTTTCACAAATTTTTCGTGATTATGAGATTTGGCAAATTTTTTAAGTATTTCACTCATGATTTTTCTAATCAAGATTTGTTGAGAAGATCGTGCTCTTTTTATGGTCGTGCATATCGCAGTTACTCTAAAAATATAATTATCCTTAGTCGTAAGATTTAATATTATTTGTATTTTACTTGCCCCCCTCCCAATTAAAGATCTTATATAATCATTTGAATACGCATGTCCAAAGAAAATGCTCTGACATGTCGAAGCTTCTTCACTGACCGATAGTACTTTAAATTTCATTTTTAAATTAATATCCTTGAAAGATTCTGTAAAATCATATAAAGAAGTTTCAATAACTCTCCCGATAATGTTATTATCTGAACCAATAATCTCTCCAATTGCTTTATTCTTGAAACTTTTTGGTGCAATAACTTGATACCAATTCTTTTCTTTAAACGAATCTTTCTTTTTTCTCGCTTTTGGACTCATCTTTAGCTTATTCCTTGATTGTGTGTATTATTTATCGTGCTACTAGTGTTCTAATTTTTTCTGGATCATACTTAAAATCCATGGCTAATACTTTTTTCTTCTTGTAGTATTTTACTAATCTGAAAATTTTAGATTCCGTTCTCTGTAATCCCTTTTTCGCTTCAAGATCTTTATGATTTTCTTCAAGATGGGTTCTAATATTAAGTGCTTTTTTGACAAGATTAGTTAGATCTTCAGGTAAAGGACTTTCTATCGCATTTTCTTTAAGAATTATACTGATACTTTTTCCAGTAACTACTTTTACTAATGGGACACCATAAGAATCTCGTAACTTGGTTCCGATCATAGATTTAGATTGACCTTTTTTTGCTAATTTTACAACATCCTCCTCAACATCAGAAGAGGAACGTTCTACCCATACCGGTTTTTCCAACCTAGATGGTCTAGTACTTCCGCTTTTCCCTTTTTTTCTAGAGTGAATTCGAGCCATGATTTTAAAAAAAATTTATTTGTTAAAGATTTATAACAATCTTAATTTTAAAAGATAGATAAAGAAGTACAGGAAATAAAATAAAATTTTGTATTTTTAATGAGAATGATGGAAGAAGAATCCGTTCAATA
>CAZRIR010000273.1:0-3759 GCA_964600195.1 uncultured archaeon
CATTGGAATATAAACTGCAAAAAATAATTCACCAGGTATAGAGACCTTCGTGAAAATTGAGCCAAAAATAAGTTCACTAATCAACCAAATAACGGATCCTGCAAAAATAGTTGGTAATACCTTGTTTTTAAAAATAAGTCTTTGAGAATCGTTAAGATTAAATTTTGGGTTCATGATTGATCAAAAGATATTGATTTATTAAAGTTAAATATTTGAATATATGAAATAATTTAATTTAAGAACAGCATCTCTTATATTTTTATCATTTTTTCAAATAAATTAATTCTCAATATAAAAAGAAAAAAATCATGTAGGACTTACAGGAATCTTGGTATCTGAATCCATCGCACTTCTCACATAGGGAGAGACCGGTCCACTTCCCAATACCATTATTTTAATGGATTTTCTCAAGCTTGGATCGACATTCGTCCCGAATTTTAAATTAGCATCTGGAGGGATGTCATCGGTGATCGTTGATACTATTTTATCGACTTTAGAAAGTGATAATCGATGATCGCCCGTAACAGAAACCAAGCAGTTATCCACTTTTTTAGTATTAGGTTTTAATAACGGGTTATGAAGTGCTAATCTTGATTTTCTAATTAAATCTTCTTCTTTTCCAAGTGATTCTGTTATTCCTATTAATCCAGAAGGATATTTTCCTTTTTTTTGAAAAACTTTCTTGATATCCGCAAAATCAATATTAACCAATCCGCAGTTATTAATCAAGTCTACAGTTTCACCAATTGCCTTGACCAAGATTTCATCCATTAATTTGAAGCACGTGAGCATTGGAGCCTTGGGAAGGAATTGCAATAGGTTATCGTTAGGCAAGGGAATAATGGAGTCCGAATATTGGGCTATATTTTTCAAACCCAATTTTGCCCTTTGTCTTCTCATGTTTCCTTCCGATTTGAATGGAATGGAACAAAAGGTTACTACTATGGCATCACTCTTTTTTGCCTCTCTTGCTATAACAGGAGCCGCACCAGTACCAGTTCCACCTCCTAAACCACATGTAAGAAAAACAATATCCGCATTAACTAATTCACTTATTCGTTCACGATCATCCTCAGCAGCACCTTCTCCTACATATGGATTGTTCCCAGAACCCAATCCGTTACATCGATCTTTCCCTATCAAGAGTTTTTTATTTGAATTTGAATAATACAAGTCATGAGCATCCGTATTTATGTTTAAAGTATCTGAATTTAACAGGGTTAGTTCCGCCATGCGACTCACGGTATTATTTCCTGCACCTCCAATACCCACTACTAATGATTTAATTTTTAAGCATTTCAATAAATCGGCCAAATAATCATCATTGTCATAGGTTTTTTCAGGATAATTATTTCTAGTTTGTCTTGCCAGCTCCTTAAAGCTTGATCTCATGGCCATTCTTGATTCAATGATTTCATTACTTTTTTCTTTAGGAGTAAATATCGACTGAGAAGGTTTCACACTACTCTGAAAGGGATCATGAAATACGCTATTATCATCTAAATTATTCAAATAACTCAACAATATTCAGATATTATATTATAATACTCAAATCATATCAGAATAATATATACAAGTAATATTTACATAATATTGGGGTAACGTGTTTTCATTAGGATAAAATCGGAAAATATTTTCTCTCTAGTCATATTTTAAACGCGGGATTGTACTTGACCTATTAGTACGTTATAGCCGAAGTAACAATGTTATAACTTCTAAATTTAAATATATTGATTTTCATGTATTTAGTGTTAAGGAGTAAAGAATATGGAAATAGATGATGTGAACAAGGGAAGCGTGGACACTCTCGAGAAGGTTAAAAAGCCCTCTAATTTAATAATAGTCAGAGCTATCATAAAATGCACCACGTGCGGGATAAACAAAAAATTTAAAAATCAATTCTTTCGAAAGGATTTAGAACTCCTTGTAGTAGCATTAAAAGTATTCGATTGGATGACCTGCTCCAAATGTGGAGAATTATTTCAACTTGATTTAGAATTCAAAATTTAACTCTTTTTTTTCAAAGTTATATTATTGAACCTATTTTTTTACATTCAAGACAAATTCAAGAAATAAGTTATGGTAAATGATCAATTAATACATTTTAACAGATTTAGTTTATTGAAAGTTTTAAATCATAATAATCCCCTTTTAAAATTAAAGATCTTTATGATATTTTTTGACCTATATTTGAGAATATTCACAATTCTATTACAAATTGAGATCTTTAAAATTGTTTTTTAGATTTCAAAAGAGTTAAAGCAAATTTTTATATATAAATTAAACTTTTTATTAAATATCTAATCATATAGCCAAAAGTATAGTCTAAAATGCTGAAAAATAAAAAAAATAAGTTAATTTTTCTTTTGATTTTTGGATCTTGCTTTTTTTTGATATCTAATAATATAATTTCTGAAGTTAAAGGTTCTCAAATAACCATAGATAAAAACTATGCTATTTTTGATCAAGTTTATTGTTTTATGGGAGATCAGATAAGTATTTCAGTCAATGTTATCTCTGGTTCAGGAATTGATGTATATCTCTTAGATACTTATCCACAAGTATTATTTACTTCAATTATAGGTAATATTTTACTAGAAAAGATAAATATCATATCTGGTACTATTGATTATACAGCACCTAAAATGAATCATTATTATATAGTATTTGTTAATGATAGCAGTTCTGGCATCAATCTGGAATATTCAATTAAATATTATCCAATAGGTATGGTTATAACAATAGCCATAATATCGATTGTAATATCATCAATAATCGGGAGCATTGTAATACTTTTAGTCTTAAGGAGAAAAAAATATGTAAACCAAAATAAGGGTCTAAATGTTTATCAGAAAATGTCTCCACAAGAATTAGAAAGATATCGAGCCAAAGCTTCTAAAGGATTAGAAAGATCTCGAAAAATGGCTTCAAAAGAATTAGATAAACACTTAGAAACGACTTTAAAAGAGTTAGAGAATGCTGAGGACGTGAATTGGAAAAAACAAAAGAAGAAACAAGAGGAATTAAATAAAATACTGAATAATGATTTTCCTTGGTAGATTCTAATTAATTAGAGGTAAAGTCACCTTCTATTATTTTTCTAAATTTGCTTATATTTCAAATTTAATTTCGCCGTAGGTTCCACCACCTCCAGGAGTATATCCGATCTCATCATTTCGGAAAGCACGTATTATTTCAGCAATATTTTCATCGACTTTTTTAATTTGTTCAATTGGAATGTCTACTAAGATCGAAAATTCACTTCCTAGTTTATCGATAAAGTCATTATATACCTTTAAAACAGTCTTACTACTCGGGCTTTTAATTCCTTTGATTGAACGAATGATATCAACAAGAGGGATCGCATTTATATAAGGAGGTCTATGTTCTGGATGCTTTGGTTCTTCATGTTGAGATATTATTTCAATTCTTTCACTCACTCCTAATTTGACCTTTACATTTTTATTTAGTTCTTCTTTACAAGCAGGGCAAGTCATTTTATTTTTGGAAACTTGCACTATATAGTCCATTTTAGCTTTTTCCTTGTCATTAGCGAAATATATTATAAAATCATCGGATATTGAATATTTATTAAACACGGAACTTGCTTTGTCTTTGGCTTTCTTGAAAATTATTCGCCTACGGCACTTGTTACAAAACATATTGTAATATTTTCCTAGCTTTGGATGTAAACCAACATTTAAAGATACTTTTCGCCCATTTTTTCTCTCCAATGCTAATCGAATTTCTTCAAAGGAA
>CAZRIR010000274.1:0-3755 GCA_964600195.1 uncultured archaeon
TTTTTTGTAGACCTAAAGCTATTTTCCGAAAAACATTGAAGATACCTTTTCATCAAGAGATTTTGTATCTGTACCAACAATTTTATCTAGCTCTTCTTTAAAAGAGAGAAATTGAGTTGTTTCATTCAAGTCTTTACCATTAAATTTTGAGATGAATTTCTTTAAAACTTCCTCAAGGAGGGGTAATATCCTATTTTTAATAGATTTCTCGACTCTTTTTTCTTTATCCAAAATAGTGTATGCAATTAACAATTCTTTATCTTTGGTCCTTCTTGAGAGAATAAAATCTTTTTGGAAAACAAATACATATTTTTCACTTTCGAAATAATCAACGGGTGAGATAAGTTTTTCAGCAAAACCTAAAATACTAGAAATAAATGCACTTCGAGTTATCAAGCTAGACTCATCACGGGATGCTTTATTATATGGCTGATAAAAAATTGGCATTCCATATAAGAGTAAACCTATTTCTCGTATGACCATTTTCACGATCCCTCTTTTATTTTTCCATTCTTTTAGAAAAAAGAAATCCTATTAATTTACTAAATAACATATATTGTTTTTTCTTTATAACATTAGCGATAGAACGATTTCATACCGTAAAATTATTAAGAATAACAAGAATTTATTATTAAATAAAGCTTAATATTAGAATTAAAACCTGAAATGGATATATGAGGTAAATGCAAGTAACTCGATCAGAAGATATATTAATATTTTTTGGATTAACTCCCAAAAAAATAAAGAAAATAAGCTTATTTATCGATTTATTGGCCAAATTCATGAATCAAAAACAATTAAATGATCCTTCTGATAGATTCAACGTCATAGCCTTTCAAGCGATGGCACCTAGTTATTTGGACCATTTTACTCTGGATCCGACCATTGTATTAGATGAATTGAAAAGTCTTTCAAAAAAACTTTCAAGGGCAAATCTTGCGGGGGGTATTTTTGTTGCAATCACCTTTATTATTGAAGTATATAAGACAATTTTAAATAAAAATTATCGGTTAGTCATATTATGTGATGATGATACTCTTAAGATCCCCCCTCAATATTTATCTGCACTAAATAATTTAATTGATAAAGTAAGGGACATGCCCTTTTTTATAGATATTATTCATATAGATGGAGCTGATCTCGAGGAAAGTAAGAAATTAGCAGGTCTTGCTTCAAGAACGAAGGGGACATACCATAGTGTCCATAAACCTAAAGAATTAGAATCAGTATTGCTAAAACTTACGGAAAAAAAATATATAAGAATAGAACCGACTTACTCAAAAAAGCTAACCTCCATTCCCGAAGAAAATCAACCATTTTATATTAATTTAGCGGATGATCCCTTATCTGTAACTTCTCCTGACACGTGCGCTATATGTTTTCAAAAAAGTGATAGGGGTGTCGTTCAATGTCCAAAATGTGAGACTAAGGTCCATAAATCTTGTTGGGCTCAATGGGCTAAAACTTCACATATCGGCATTCCTAATGTATTTAGATGTCACATTTGTTATAATTTACTCAAACTTGATAGGGAATATGTTGAAGATGTTCAATCTGGTAAAATACCTACGGAAGATCAATTACAAAAGATTGAAAAACGAGATGTTGTGAAATACATGATAGATTTAGAAACAAAGGTAAAACCAAAAATTGTGCACGTTGAGGATCCGATGGCTATTGGACCGGAAATAATTGAAGAAACAGGTGATTCTAAAAAACAGAAGAAAAAAAAAAAGAAATCAGGTGTAAAAATTATCCTTTGTCCCATATGTAGCAATGTAACAACTAATATGAAACAAACTTGTCCTTCTTGTGGATATCGTCTATTTTAAATTGACTCGGACGAATATTAATAAAATCTATTTTGATTTTTGATATTATAAATGAGGAAATGAGATTCATTTAAAATTATTTCTTAGATAAGAATTAGTTAGATAGAAGGAAAAATTTGCTCTATTAGGAAGTCTTTAGAATTTTGAAAAACATTAAATAGTCATATTTCCACTATAAACATTTTATTTTAACCATAAATCAATATTAATTCCAATCATTTTTTTATTTTTTATTTTAATTATTGCTAATGACTGAGAAAATTTATGTGAGGTTTGTTAAAATGAAAAAAAAATATAGAAATAAAATGAAAAATAAGATTCCTCTTATGCAGCTATAACTTATTTTAAATTGACTCTGCCGATAGCTCGAAATGGAAGAGCTGCATTAAATCTATCAAAATCATATAAGCGCCTCCCATCTATTAGATTTGGTGTTTTCATGTGCCTCTTAAAGTCGTCAGGAGTTAGAGATTTAAATTCCTCCCATTCTGTAATTAAAAAAGCGCATTCAGAATCTTTTAAAGCGTCTTCAATTGAATTTGCATATTTTATTTTTTTACCCATTTCAATTTCAGCCGTTTTATTAGCTTTTGGATCATATCCAACAATATTTTTTATTCCACGCTTTAATAATTCTTCTACAATTCTAATACTTGCGGCCTCTCTCATGTCATCAGTACCAGGTTTAAAAGCAAGACCAAGTAAAGTAACTTTTTTTCCTTCTAATTTTCCCGCTAATTGTTCGGCAATATCAACAATGTGAATTGCCTGATCATCATTTATTCCCAGAACCGCTTCCAGTAAACGTGATGTATATCCCATTGATTTTGACCATGTTTTTATGGCATTTACATCTTTATGAAAACAAGAGCCTCCAAAACCTACTCCTGCCCCTAAAAATTTTTGATTGATCCGATAATCTAAGCCTACGCCTTTCATTACTTGAACTATATCTACATTTGGCACTAATTCTGCAAAATTAGCAAATTCATTTGCATAGCTAATTTTCGTAGAAAGAAGACAATTATTTCCATATTTAACAAGTTCCGCGCTTTCAAGATTCATCCGCATGATTGGACAATTTTTCAAATGATCTCCATAGAAATATTCATAAAACTCTTGGAGCATCGCACCACTTTGTTCATCAATTTCTCCTATAACTATTCTATCAGGATGAAGGGTATCTTCAATAGAACGACCCTCTGCCAAAAATTCAGGTTGCATGCATAAACCAAAATCTTGTCCCGGAATTTTTCCTGAAATTTCCGTGATGATTTTCCCCACCAAATTTCTCGCGGTTCCTGGAACAACAGTAGATCGTACCACAACAAGATGATATTTGTCTTTACCTTTTAAGGCTATTCCAATTTCTCGAGCTGTACTTTCAATATAACTTAAATCTATACTTTTATCATCTCGCATTGGAGTTCCTTGAGTAATCATCGAAATATCTGTATCAGCTATTGCTTTTACAGGATCGGTCGAGCATTGTAATAAATCAGGATTTCTTTCTTTAATCTCATCAAGAATTTCCTGTAAATTTGCTTCAAAAAAAGGTGCTATTCCATCATTTATCATCTTTGCTTTTTTTTCATCATGCGTAGATGCCACTACTTTTATATCTTTCTGAGCAAAAGATGCAGCACTACACAATCCGATAAATCCAGTTCCTAAAATTGAGACGCTATACTTATACATTGTTCTATCATTATCTTTTTACATTAATAGATTGATCAAATTTAGGATTAATAATTAAATTTAATGATTTTAAAATAAAAAATAAATAAAAAAATAAGAAATTGAATTAATTTACTCTTTAAGTGCCCAATTTATGATTTCATTAAGCTGGAAATTAGCGAAATGATTCTGTCTCATTGCCTGTGAAGGGCATGCTGAAACGCACGTTCCACAACCTTTACATAA
>CAZRIR010000275.1:0-3751 GCA_964600195.1 uncultured archaeon
CAATTTCTAAGATATTCATCTAATTTTACTGGATCTCTATGTGCAGAAAGAATTTGTAATTCATAAGGTATGTTATTTTCTTTCAAGACCTTTTCAGCTTTCTCATAAATAGCACTATCGGAATTACTTCCTGCAATCAATGCGACTAAAATTTTACGCTCATTGTTACTCATGATAAAATAAAATCATTGAAATATATTAAGGATTGATAGTTTTATTTAATAATTCCCTAATAGTATGCGAAAATGTCGGGTTTTTATAAATAAAAACAAGAAAAGTTATTGATCTTCGAAATGATATGATCAAATTATCATATCATAATTATCAAAAACTTAAATTAAATGACATATTTTACTTCTTAATTACTAATTACAAATAAATATTTAAAAATAGGTAGAAAAATAATATGGTACAATTAAATGAAGTCTGGCTTGTTGATTATGCTCGTACTGCTTTCTCCCGATCTCGTCCTGGTGCTCCAGAAAGAGATGTTTTTGGAGGAATGCGAGGTGATGAATTAGTTGGAACTTTACTTCGAGAATTTTTTGCTCAAAAGCTAGAACCAAGAGGAGTTAAAAAAGAAGACTTGGATCAATTCATTATTGGAACTGCTCTCCCTGTAGGGGAAAATTGGACGTATGGTGGAAAATTACCTGCTTTTTTAGGTAACCTTCCCTATACAATTCCTTCTTATCAGGTAGAAAGACAATGCGGAAGTGCAGGACAAGCAATGATGAATGGAATTATGGAAGTTATGGCTGGATACAGCGATACTGTATTATGTACAGGTTTTGAACACATGACTCGTGTTGGAATGAATGTAAAATTTAATCCTCACATGATTCCAAACTTACTTCTTGGAAACAAGAAAAGTGAATGGTACAGAGAAGATGTCGATATCATGACTACGTTAACGATGTTGAGCACGGCGCAAAAACTATACGAGCAAAACATTGGAACATCATTAGAAGTATCAAAAGAAGACATGGACAAATTAGGAGTGAGGGCTCATAATCTTACCGTTGATAACCGAGATTGGTTGAAGGGTGAAATCATCCCAGTTGAAGGTTATGAAGAGGGCAATCCTGAAAATAAAGTGATGATCGATGAAGATAAAGCAGCTCGTAAATCTGATTTGGAAACAGTTTCAAAATTGAGAAGATTATCAAAACCTTTTTTCTTAAAGAAAAATATCGAAGGAAAAGATATTGGTGGTAAGCAAGGTTATATTGAACGAGAAGGTACTAAAGAGGGCGTTATCACTGCAGGAAATTCTTCGCCTTTAAATGCGGGTGCTACTGCTTGCTTGCTCATGAATGCAGAGGCAGCAAAAAAGAAAGGTTTAGAACCAATGGCTATTGTCAAATCAATAGGATGGGGTGCCGTAGATCCAACTGTTATGGGTCGTGGACCTGTACCTGCCTCAAAAATGGCATTAGAACATGCAGGATTAACTGCTGATGATATAAATTACTGGGAAATTAATGAAGCTTTCTGCATTGTTGCACTTAATTGCATGAAAGAATTTAACATTCCTGAAGAAAAAGTTAATGTCATGGGCGGATCCACCGCAATAGGCCATCCTTTAGGCGCAACCATGATTCGATTACCAGGTACCTTAGCCCGAATCTTAAAAGACAATAAAGCTAAATACGGTATCGCTAATGCATGCTGTGGTGGAGGCCAAGGAGTAGCCGTCCTTCTTGAAAATCCGGATGCATAATATTGAAATTATAGTGATGTAATTTCTTTTTTTTTACTACTTTTTATCACTTTTTTAAATTAGTGCTCTACAATGAATTTTTTCAAATTGTTTCTATCCAATGATTTTAAATATGGAGGATGTGAATTTGATTAGAAATATGCTCAATCAACAATTTTTTATTCGGCCTTAGAATAAAAAAATCAAAAATAAATAGATTCTAATGATTTAATCAATTCAGGTACATTATCTTTATTGATGATCAAGAAATCCCCATCAATTTCAAATTGAAATTTTTTACACCAATCTAAAATAACATCTATATCATTTGGTTTTAAGTTGAGAATTTCTTGAATTAAAGATATTCTAACCCTTTTAGAAACCTCTATGATTTCTTTTAATTTGCTAATATCAATTTTAGGTTCGGGTTTTGGAATGTTTAACATTCTTATTTGTTTTTTAACATCATCTTTGGCATGTAGGGCATATAAAAAATTAGGATCAATTTCTAAAGCTTTATCATAATAAGATAATGCCTCGTGGAAATTTCCGATGGATTCATGTATCAACCCCATGTTATAATAGGGAAATTTATAATCGGGTTTTAATTCTATAGCTCTTGAAAAGAACTTTAGGGCTTGCTCCATTTCTTCCATGTAAAAAAAAGCAATACCTTTATTATAAATGGCTCTATAATTTTCTGGCTCTATTTCTATGATTTTCCCGAAAATTTCAGTAGCTCTTTCATATCCTTCAATATATTGATCATTGAGATGATATCCATAAGCAAATAATAAGTCGATATGAAATTTTTTAATTGTTTCATTTTCAGGATAATTGAGAATTAAATTTTCGCTAATTTTAAGAGCTTCATCAAAATTCTCATCATCCTTCAATTTCCTTGCTTTATCAAGTAAATCTTCAATTTCAGTCAAAAAAAGATCACTTTTTCAGTTAATATACTTCAAGTTGAATAAATGAGGATTAACAAAAGAAGTTATTGAAATCCCTTTATAATCTTAATTTAAGTTCGTAATATTTAAATAAATGACAATAACAACTATTATTATTACATCAATGTAGAACAGAAAATTCAAAAATGTTTAATTAAAAATCAAAAAGATGATTAATTTGGCCGTATATAAGAGTATTGAACTTGTAGGAACATCTGATAAGAATTGGGCTGACGCCGTGCGAGCAGCATATGATGAGGCAAAAAAAACTTTAAGGGGTATACGAAATATAGAGATTATAACATCAGATGTAAAAGTTAAAGAAGATGTTGACAAACTCATTTATAGAGTAAGAGTTAGGTTAAATTTTCAACTAGAAAAATAAAAAACCATACCAAGATCTTCTCAATAATTCTATTTTTTTTCTTATCTTGGATGTTTGATAAAGAATATGCTCATTTGGATTGAATTTAATAATATTTATTTATGATATCGTGTATATAATGAATAGTAATATTCAAAGGAAATTCTTTTTAATATGGATTTCATAAATTACATCATATCAAATTATGGATTATATCTAATTGGGGTTGTTATAATTATCATTATTTTTATTGTATGTTATTCAATTCATAATAGACTCGCAAAAACTTAATGATAATTTACAGATTATCATAATTTCCTATTGAAAAACTTGTTCTTTAATTCTCTGTACTTGAAGAATCATTAGTGAATAGTACATCATTCCATGATGATTAATTTTCATACCAGATAAATTTAGATTTTCTTTGATTGAGCTTTAACAATAAACTGCGCATGTTGCCGTCATCATCAGGACATCTATAATAAAACTTATCAGTTTTAATGGCTCGGCTAATATATTTCTGTAATTCTTCAAGAATGCGGTACTCAATGCCTTTCTTGTAAGAATCTTCTTTTCGAGTCATTACTTGGTGAATTAATGCATATTTTTTCCCTAAATAATCCATAAAAACAGTAAACGTTCCAAACCCGACAAGCTTTCCATTTTCTTTAGCAGTTATCATCGAGTTTCTATATTGAAGATCAAGGACTCTTAAATTTAATTCTCTTTCAA
>CAZRIR010000276.1:0-3732 GCA_964600195.1 uncultured archaeon
AGAAGTTTGGAGGAAAAAAGGCAAGAGCAAGACGCCAAAAATCATTCAGATGAATTTTTTTTCCTAAATTCTAAAATTATTATTCTATAATATCAATCTTAGCCCCTAAATTAATTAGATCATCAATAAAATTAGGATATGAATCTTTTACAATTTCAATATTTCTAATTTCAGAACTTGTTTCTGCATTCAATGCTGCTATACTACAAGCCATAGCAATTCTATGATCATTCTCGTGATTTATTGTAGTTCCATTCAAGCTATTACATCGATAAATTATCAACTTGTCATCCTCCTCATCCACTTTAACTCCCATTTTAGTCAATTCTCTTGCCATTGCTGAGACACGATCACTTTCTTTATGTCGAATATTTACTATATTATAAAGTACTGTTTTTTCCGTAAAAGCTCCAATGACAGATAATATTGGGAATAGGTCTGGAATATCATTGCAATCAATTTCATTACCTTTTAATGCATTCTTCATTCGATTTCCATAAATTATAAGTTGATTTTTATCTTTTAGAATTTCTATCTTGGCTCCCATTTCTTGTAAAATGGAGATAATTTGTTTATCCCCTTGTGGACAATTCATGTCAAGATTGTTGATAATTACCGTTGAATCTTGCTTTGAGAGGACTGTTGCAGCGATTATAAAAGCTACTGATGAAAAGTCTCCCGGAATGTCATAAACTTGGGGTCTATAATTTTGATTATTGGGGATAGTATATGTTCCTGTTTTTTGTTCATTTAAAGTTTCTATAATTTTTATTCCGAATGATTCTAATATATCTAAGGTTATCTTGATATAAGGATGGGAGACTAATGGAGTTGTTATTTCAATTTCAATGGACTTTTTATTATCACATGTTAATTTTGTTGCTAATATTAATAATGCTGTTATGAACTGTGAACTAATATCTCCAGGAATTTTTATGGTATTGCATTTTTTTTTTATTCTCTTGATACTTACAATATCTCCTTTTATATCATAATCTCCCCCAACTGCTTTTAAAGACTCTAATAAAGGCACGATTGGCCTTTTTCTTTTGATGAATTCTCCAGTTAAAAGTAATCCATCCTGAACTAATAGGGATAATGCACTAAAAATTCTGATTGATGTTCCAGAATTCTTACAATCAATCGTTCTATTGTATGATTTAAATTTATTTCCTTCTCTCTTGACAATCACTTTATTTCCTCCAAGCTCCAAAATTTTCACACCTATTTTTTTTAGAATTTCAATTGTCACCCTAACATCTCCCGTAATTAATGGATTTCGAATAACAGAAACAGCATCTAAAAAACTTGCTAATATAAAAGCTCGATGAGAATAACTTTTTGAACCTGGTGCGATAATTTCACCATTTAATTTTGTTGAAGGAACAATTTTTATGTCCATTAGACCTTAATGATTTATTATTATATTTTAAATACTTATTAATTAGTATTCATTTTTCAATTACTTAAATAACTTGCTTAACAAGCAATGTTAGTTTTAGATTAACTTATTTTTTCATCAATAGCTTATTTCTAAAAGCATATTTCTAAAGACTTAACTGCTTAATCAGATAAAATAAAATCAGGATAAATTAAAGTAATAAAAAATATTAGTTATTCCAGATATGAATGAAAAATATAAACCAATCATAGTTGATTTTGAACCTTTATCGAGGAGAATTTTTTTCCTTAAAGATAATAATATCTATGAGAATTTATTGGAGGCAGGCATTCAAATAAAATCTCTTTGTGGAGGTAAGGGAACTTGTGGAAAATGTAAAATCTTAATTGAACATGGAATTGAATTCATGAATCCACGAACAAGTTCAGAATTAAAATTTCTATCTAAAGAAGAAATTGAAGGAAATTGGAGATTAGCATGCCAAACTAAAATAAATAAGAAATTAATTGAAAATCTTAGGAAATGTGCAACTCCTCAATTAAGAATTTTTTTACCAGAAGATATATTGCAGGAAGATTTTAAAATACTTACTACTGGCATTGGAAAAGGGATTGAAATAAAACCTACTATTCAAAAATTATATCTTGAGGTTCAAAAGCCTTTCTTGCAAGATCCAATTGCAGATTTTGAAAGAGTCTCGAAAATTTTAAATTTAAAAACTGATAATAACGAATTAAATAAAAATTTAATTGTTAATTTAGGCGTATTAAAAAAACTTCCCCAAATATTGAGAGAAAGTGACCATAAAATTTCTCTTACCATATGGGATGACAAGGAAATAATTGATTGTGAACCAGGTAATGTTATAGATAAAAATTTTGGTATTGCGTTTGATATTGGAACGACAACCATCGTAGGTTATCTTATCAACCTGAATGATGGAAAAATTCATGCTGTCTCTTCTAAATTAAATCCTCAAACAGCATTTGGGGAAGATGTCATCAGTCGCATTAATTACGTAAAAGAAAATAGTATTGGTCTCCAAGAATTAAATGAAGCAATATTAAATGCACTTAATGACATCATTTTAAAAACCTGTTCCATGGCAGGAATTCAACAATCACAAATTTATGAGGCTTCTATAGTAGGAAACACCGTAATGCATCATATATTTCTAGGATTAAACCCCATTAATATTGGATTGAGTCCTTATATTCCTGTAATACAAAAGGATTTAAATTTCAAATCTAGACTTCTTAATTTAAAGATATCCGAGATGGGAAATGTATATGTTGCACCTATTATTGCAGGATTCGTAGGTGCTGACACGATAGGAGTGATGATTTCTTCCCAAATTGAAGAAGAAAATGAATTAACCCTTGCATTAGATATTGGAACTAATGGAGAACTTGTTATTGGAAATCAAGATACTTTGGCAACTGGTTCTTGTGCAGCAGGTTCAGCTTTAGAAGGAGCACACATTACTCATGGGATGAGAGCTGCTGCGGGTGCCATTGACTCAATTAAGATTGATCCAAGTACTTATGAAATTCTTTATACTACAATCAAAAATAAAAATCCAAGAGGGATCTGTGGTTCGGGTTTAATTGATTTAGTTGCTGAAATGTTGAGATCGAAAATTTTAACACGAAGTGGAAATTTCAATTCCCAACTAAAAGATTCTGGACTTATTATAAATCATGATAATCAAAGAGAATTTGTCATTGTTCAAAAGGATGAAACTGATATAAATCAGGCCATAACGATTTCCCAAGATGATGTCAGACAAGTTCAAATGGCAAAAGGTGCGTTTTATTCAGGCATGAGAATAATTTTGAATCATCTAAATGAACTTAGTACCGATAAAAATCATAAAATTGAACAAATATTTCTAGCCGGTGCTTTTGGAAATTATATTGATAAGAACAATGCTAAGTTTATTGGGATGATCCCTGATTTACCTTCAGATAAAATTTTCCAAATTGGAAATGCCGCAGGAATGGGTTCCCAATATCTCCTTTTAAATAAAGATTTAAGGAAAAAGACTCTAAAATTATTAAAGCAAACTCAATATGTCGAAATTGGAGCTAAAAAAGAGTTTCAAAGAGAATTTGCTGAGGCAATGTATTTTCCCCATTTAAATTTAGACTACTTTCCAAGCTTGAGTGAATATTTGAATATTTCAAAAAGATAATAAATTTAATGAAAGAAGAGAATAAATATTGCAAAAAATTATTATAGTAGTATATATAGAAAAACTAAAAAGTGTTCATTTTTGGGAGACAATACTTTAGGTAATAGATTTAAAATTACATCATTCGGTGAAAGTC
>CAZRIR010000277.1:0-3725 GCA_964600195.1 uncultured archaeon
AAGATTTCAACTTGTGTAGCTGAATTATTAACATTTGGTGCCATGGGGGGAGGCATGTTAAAACCTGCCATTAGAGAATCATCAATTACTTTCCAGCTTTTTATTATGCCCTCTTCCAATGTACGACAACTTTCATTTATCATGATGGCGATAGGATATTTTAAATCATAAATCATTGCTTTACCTGCATTTTCATTTGGTTGAGGTCTTCCTTTTGACCAATTATGAAACCCTTGACCTGTTTTGGCACCATATTTTCCTTCATTAAATAATTTGGTTACAACTTTACCAGGGGAAAAATCGGGTGATAATGTCTTTGCATAGTATTGTTGTCCATGATACATCGTATCAATTCCAGTAAAATCAGCTAATATAGTTATTGCCATGGGACCTCCGCGCGTGTCATTATCAAGTGCATCCCATGAAATTCCTCTCTCCACACATAAATCAAATACATAATTCTGATAAATTTGAACTGGGGCTGTAATTCTATTCACTAAAAATCCAGGCCTGTCTTTTAGTACTTTTGCGATATATCGGTCACCCCTAAGGCATGGTAATTTTTTACTAAAATTCATGCCGATTTCTATACTTTCATCAGAACTGTCTTCACTATAAATGACCTCTATCAATCTCATAAGAGGTACAGGATTAAAAAAATGCAATCCAATGCATTTATCTGGACGCCCAGACGCCTTACCCATTTCTGTTATGCTCATTGTTGAAGTATTTGAGGCAAGAATACATTGACTTGGTGAATTTTCTCCACATGTCTTAAATACATCTTTTTTAATATCCATGTTCTCAATAACTGCCTCAACCATGAGATCAGCATCTTTCATTGAAGAAGCAATATCTATAGATTTTTTACATCTGGCCATAATTTCTGTGGTAGTTATCCCTTCTCCTAAAGCCCCTTTTAATTCTAACTTCTTTAAACCGTTTTCGATATTTTGATAACCTTTATCTACAAATTCATCTTTAATATCTACCATCGTGACATTGAAGCCTGCCATCAATGCAACTTGCCCTATACCATTCCCCATCTGCCCAGAACCAATAACTACAACATTATTAATATCTTTCAATTTTATAATTCAATCTCCTTGTAAATTTCTCATAACAATTAGAAATATCATGTTCATATTTCTGGGATAGATATAATCTTTTAGATTTAATAAATTAAATAGACAAAATTACGTGTAGAATAATTTAGAAACTAAATCTTATGGAATTAAGGAATAGATTTAGATTTTTTTTATGATATTGACATCTATTTGAAGATTTAAACCCTTTTTTTCTAATTCATCACCATGTTCCTCTAATAAATCTAGAAGTGTTTTAGAGCTCATTGATAATTTCTCCGCTAGACGATCAATTTCTATACTATTTACCCGCTTAAAAAAGCTTATCAAGTTTTTCACGTCATCTTCAATGTTTCTTTCATCATTCTTTATTTGAATCTCCCTGCGAACATCTTCGAAAATGATTCCATATTTTAATTTTAATGTGTCAGGATTTGATATTATCCATTCATTGATGATATTTCTAAGGATTTCAGATTTAGATTTTGACATTTCTTCTGCCATCTGATTAATGATTGCATCATCAAATGGATCTAAACTTACGGTTATTCTCGGCAAGTTTGATGATTTACTATTAGATGGCATTTTTAGACAAAAAACGACAAAATTATATCTTCCTTATGAAGAAAGTAAAGAACTCAAGTATTTAAATATAATGCATATTTGATCACTAGATGCATCACCTACGATGCATTTATATATCCTCGATGATATAATAATAATATCAGTATATCACATCAAAAAATAATATCAAAAAAAATAATCTTAAGGTCGTGCAGTCAAAATGATGGAAATATTAATTCCTCTCCAAGAAGTATCGAATACTAAAGAAAGAATTACAATTGATTTGATAAAAGATGGAGAAAAATTCTTGAAAAAATTTGAGTTAAATCAGGAGATTATTCTTGATTCTATTTCTCTTGTTTATCGATACCTAAGGATCACGAGAAAAATACCTCATAATACATACAAGTTTTTCATTGCTGCTTATTATATTATTACTCGGCACCCTTTGTCTTTTCCGGCGCATGAATCGAAAAAAAAGTTTTGCCATAAATTTGGCATTGAACTATCTTCATTGGATTATTCTGTTGATAAGTTAGTCATGACTCTCAATTACATAAAAATTCTTGATGACAAGAATTATCCGTATTTTATTGATCCAAGCAATGATTTAGGGTTAAAAATAGCAAAAAATTTTGTTAAGACAAAGGTAGAAAAGGCTCTCATGAACTTTTACTTGCTTCACCAAGCATTCAATTCTCAAATTATCTGCGAAGAAATAGTAACATCGTTAATTTTTGAAATGAATTTATTTCCTCAAGAACTTCTTCGTCAATATTATGAAATAATTTTTGAATTCATTGAATCAATTCTTAAAAATCAATATTATGAAGACTATATCAAATTGCAAAAGAAATATTTGATTTAAAATAAGTATTCTTTTCTTATTTTATCATAATTATCTTTTTATTTTAATTATTATGAACTCAATAAAGATCAATATCACCTAATACTAAATTTAGCTTTGAAAAAATTCCGAATATTAGACTTAATTCTTTTTTAGCTATTATTGCTCTTTCAAATACATTTTTTATGGCAAAAAAAGCATTTTTTTCTCGATAATCTCGAATTTTTAATTTATCCATTAATTCCTTGATGAGTTTGTATAATACTTGACGATCTTTTCTATCAGATAATAAAATAGGTTTCATTCCCCGCCCAATATTAACATCATTAATCTTTTTAAAAATTTCATATAGAATGATTGCAGCTGCGTGAGACAAATTCATTGTTGGATATTCATTGCTAGCTGGGATTCTTAACAATATATCCGCAAGACTAATTTCTTGGTTTGTTAAGCCTCTTGACTCCTTTCCGAACAATATTGCAATATTCAATTCTTTTTCTGATATTGGTAATGTTAAATCTTGAGGGAAGATACTTAACCTCCGAATATTAGAATGTTTCATTCCCTTTGCTGTAGAAGCGATAATCAAATCAAATGCATCCAAAAATTTCCTTAGCTCATTTACATGATCTTCTTGTTTATTAATTTGAATCATTTTTGCATTTAATAAAATATCGTTCCCGTGCATCGCAAAACCTTGTGCCTCATTACCTTTAATCATTTTTATATCTTCAATTGGATTAAAGATAACTAATTCCTTAAAATTGAAATTTTTCATTATTCTCGCGATGGAACCAATATTTCCTGCGCTTTCTGGTTGGATTAATACTATGGTAAATGATATATTACAATATTTTTCATTTATATGTGTTTCTTGAAAGGTTTCAAGAACTCTATTAAATTTTTTTTTATTCATCATTTTCACCTTCTCATGATAATATAAATTTATAAATATAGTAAAATAATTTTTATTTTGATCGTTTAATCTTATAAATAATTAACGTTAATTATGAAGTAATTCATTATAAAAATTTAATTTGATTAAGATATTTATTAGAATCATAATTCCACATTAAAATCAAAAATTAAAGTTATTTATCTACATATGAATAATAATTTAGTTAATGATATCAGTTTTCTCAATATAAGTCATGGAGAAAATACTTTATATGAGTATAAATCACCAAATTCATATAAAAATTACTCCTTAGATTTGAAAATCATTAGAA
>CAZRIR010000278.1:0-3704 GCA_964600195.1 uncultured archaeon
ATCTGGCTATAAAAAACAATCCACTCACCTCTATTCCAGATGCAATTAAAATATTGGAGAAACGTAGAGTTATAATAAGCTTATAATGTATAATATTTTTTTTTGATTTTTATTTATTTGGTATAATTAGTACCGAATAATTTTCTTTGTTTTTTTACTTTTTATGGGAGTTTATACTTTATGCCATACGTTCGATTTGTAAATATGTATACTTTATCTCTTCCATCTCCTATTGCAGGCCCATTAATTTCTAAATCAACTAAAACTTTTTTTCCTTTTGTTCCTCTTGGAGTCTTATCCACTTTTATTCCATTATATGATATTGAATTGGCTTTCTGATGAATATAGGTATCTGTAATTTTACCCATTATGATGATATCATCATTTTTTGATAAATAACCATTATACAATGAAATTTGGGCAATTTTTCTCTCTGGAATATATTTTTCAACTTGTCCTACTCTAATATACCTGTAATGAGATAAATTGGAAGGGGATTTATGTTGTTGATCTTCTTCAGTAACTCTTTTAAAATAAAATCCAGTTGTAAATCCACGATTATACACTCTTTTTAATTCAGTGACCCATCTTCCCACTTTCTTTTTTGTGAAGGTCCCATTGTAATATGATTCGATTGCATCCCTATATGTCTTTGAAACGATTTCTACATAATGGGGGTGCCTCATCCGTCCTTCAATCTTAAAGGAATCGATATTAGCTTCAATTAAATCCGGAATATAAGCAATGGTGCATAAATCTCTTGAATTCATGAATCTCACGCCATCATACAAATATTCCGTCCCATTTTCTTCTCTTACCCACCATCTTCTTCGACATGGTTGGACACAACTTCCCCTATTTGCTGATTTCTCTTCGGTACCGCATATGTCCTGTGAAAAATAGCACCTTCCACTCACGGAAGTACACATCGCTCCGTGTATAAATACTTCAATTTCTGCACGAGCCAAATTCCTCTTAATTTCTTTAATTTTTTCTAAAGATAATTCTCGAGCAAGGATAATGCGATCAGCGCCTAAATTCTCAAAAAAATGAGCGGATAATGAATTAGACACGTTGCATTGAGTAGAAACGTGAAAAGGAATCCTCATTTGTTTGGCGACCTCTATTGAAGCAAAATCATGAACTATAAGAGCATCAATTCCAGCATCTTTTGCGGACGAGATAATCCTTCTCAATAAATCAATCTCATTATCATATATTAATATATTTGTCGCTAAGTAAGCTTTTAAGTTTTTATCATGACAATAATCTACTATTTTCCCAAGATCTTCTAAAGCAATGTTTTCTGATCGCATTCTCATGTTAAAATTTTCAATACCAAAATAAATTGAATCAGCAAATTGAGCTGCTGCTTTAATCGCTTTCAAGTTTTTAGCCGGAGCAAGAAGTTCCACTTTTTTCATGATTTTCTAGTTTAAATTTTAAAAAAATCCTTCTAAATATACTAAATGAAAGTCGATAAATTAATCTATCAAAATAATCATTAGTATTACATGCCATAACAGCGAAATTATTTCAACTCAAAACCCTTTTTTTGAGTAATATTTTTTGCCAACTCCCTAAAAGCGTCTTCTACATTCTCACCTGTTTTAGCTGAAGTCTCGATATAAATACTATTTTTACTCTCAGCGAATTGGAATGCCTTATCCTCTTCAATCACGTGCCCAATATCCTTTATAATATCCAACTTGTTTCCTACCAATAAAAAGGGAATATTATTACCACAGAATTTTATTAATTCTGGATACCACGTGTTAACCACTTTTTTATAAGTATCTGGTCTTGACAGATCAAAAATAAGTAATGCACCACTTGTGCCGCTATAATAATTCCTTCGCATCACCTTGAACCGTTCTTGTCCTCCCACGTCCCAGATCGTTAAAGTTACCTTTTCTTTATTAAAATCAATTACCTTATCTAAAAAATCTACACCCATTGTAATGTGATAAGACGTGGAAAATTCATCATGGACAAATCTATTAAATAAACTCGTCTTTCCAACTGATCCAGGACCAATTAATAAAATTTTATAATGATACATATGGAAACAGAAAATGTATATTCGTATATAATATAAAATTAATTTAAAAATACTTTTTAAATTACGTATTTATTGTTCTTAATAGATATTTTCCAAAAAACTTATCCTTATATATTTTGAATACAAATAATCACTCCGATAATTGTATGCTACAAGGAATAATTGAAGCTTTTGGAGATTTACCATGTATTTCCATTAATCGTTTTATCAATTCATCCCAATTCTTGAAAAGTTCTACTGATGGAGGGTAGAAATGCTTGAGATCATAATGATTTATATTTGGCGAGAAAAATATTACTTTTCTTCTTTTTACAAATCCCTTCCATATCATCCCCTCTCCAAAATTAGCATATAATCTTGCCCCTGTTTCTGCTATTAAGCTATGATATCCTCGCCCCTCATGGGAGGATGACATGAGGACGATTGTTCCTTTTCTTTCTAATATATTATTGGGAGCCGTCATTAAAAAATTAAATCCCTTTACTGCCTGGTTTAATTCCGAATCTTCGGGATAGAGATTAAAAAAGCATATCTGGTTATTAGAAGTCACTTTTGTACTATAGTTTTGTTGAGCCATTTCCATCGCTTTTCTATGTGCATCTTTAAAATGCCCTGCCGTGAGTGCACTTATATCTCCTTTTTCGGTTAAAATTGCATTTATAGAAAAGTCCAATCCTACCTTCTCGGCTGTATCTTCTATATCTTCTCTTATCTGCGTGAGCCTCCCAATACCCGCACCAATTCCTCTCATTCCAGCAGAATGATTCCCTTCTAACGTGCGTATTCCACAAACGCCAGGTAAAACTATCTTGGCTCCTCCTCCAAAACCAGCCAAAGGATGGGGGATAACACCACTAACTGCGATCTTGAGATCAGCATGATAATATGTCGCGTTTACTTCAATTGGGGTTCCTGCTTTTGATTCTCCAAGGTCTATTAAATTTTCATATGGATGATGATTTTCAATATTGAATGAATCAACAATTTCTTTCCCCAATTTTAAAATGCAATCTTGTCTACTCATTGGTTTATGAGCACCTAAAGCTAAAAGAATCGTAATGTTCTCTTGTTCCACATTTGCATTTTTCAGCTCGTCTAAGACATGAGGAATTATTTTATCCGCGGGAGTCGTTCTGGTTAGATCATCAACAACGATAACTATTTTCTCCTTTCCTTTTGCGAGCTCTGATAATTTTGACGTGCCAATCGGATTATTTATGACGTGTTTTATTTGCTCCGAACTTAACAATGGAGCATCCGCTCCATTCATCCTACAGTTTGAAACATCCCAAGAGTCCGGAAAGGAAATCTCTAACATTTCTGGATCTCTCCAAGCAGCCCAAGGTATATTGAATATTTTTGCCATTATTTCATCCTTATTTAACGAAATTTTAGATAAATTTTATTGCAATATGTATCATTCGGGAAGATTATTTATAAGAATTTTTGTATGAATCATCATAAGTATTATATACCCAAAAAAATAGATATTATTAATTTATTTTCAATAATAATTGGTGTTCATCTAAATCGTATCTAAAATCTATAATTAATGAATGATGATCATGGAAGAAATAAAAAAAATCATTGAAGATTTAGGAATCGAAGCGTTTGAAAGTAGCATGAACATTGCAGGACTTGC
>CAZRIR010000279.1:0-3693 GCA_964600195.1 uncultured archaeon
GTTCTATTTATTGATTCTTGCATGTCTTTTGGGTTGATATCTTTAACATTGAGAAGGTCTAAATATATTGTCATTTTTTCCAAATTTTTAATAATTTGATTGAAATTTTCTGAAAAAACCCCCGAATAGCCACAAATAGGGATTAGAGGTGTTCTCAATTCATGTGCCGCTTGTTCCGTAAACCTTTTTCTCAAGTCATTTAATTCCTGTAATTGTTTATTTGCTTCCTCAATCCATATATTAGCTTCTTTCAGAGGAGTTATATCTTGAGAAACAATTTGAACTCTTAATTCATCTTTCATGTTCATCAATAAGATGTTGTTATTTAACCAATAGGTTTTATTTTTATTATTTTTGTAGAAAGATTCAAATTTTACTTCAAAATTATTAGTAGAGATCCTAGATATGAAAAAATCTTTTAGTTTTTCGACATTGTAGGGTGTTATCTCTTGAATTTTTTTACCTATTAATTCTTTTTTTTTCAAATTTAAAAGATCTGTAAATTTATCATTACAATCAAGGATTTCACCAGATATATCAGTTAAAATGATAATATCAGGTGATGAATTTACTAAATTTCTATATTTTTATTCATAATTAATTAATTCATTTTAAGTTACTTTCCTTTCTGTGATATCTTCAATAATTACTTGAAAAAATTGTTGTTCTTCTAATTCAATAAGAGAATACGTTGCTTTTACCCATACTAATTTATTTTCTCGATTAAATAAATTGAATTCTATCGGTGTTGAATCTTGAATTGATCCATTAATCACTTTTTGAATAAAGAGTTTTATATTCTCAGGTAATTCTATAATTCGATCGAGTCTATCTCCTAAAACTTCCTCTTTATGCACCATGAAAATTTTTTCTGTAACAGAATTGACATCAAGCACGTGCCCATTCTTATCAGTTATTATAATGCTATATGGAGAATTTTCAAAAAGGGTTCGGAACTTTTTTTCAGAATCTCGAATAATCTGTTCTGCTAATTTTTGATTAGTAATATCTGTAATTATCATACCTAATTCTTTCCCAACTTTGAAGACTCTTTGATTAATATAAAATTTACCAATTGGATCTACAAGAATATCATCTTCAATGTAATTCCTTCCAGTTTTTAAAACTTTAAGGTACTCATTGATATTATCTTCTGTGATGTTGAATGGCATTAATTTTTTAAGATTCTTTCCTAACACATTTTCTTTGAGTTCATCACCAAAAAAATGAACACCTGCATTGTTTACTTCAATCAGATTCCATTCTGAATCCCATATTGTAAAAACATCTGGAGCGGATTCCATGAAAGTGGTTAATTTTTCTTGTGAATCTTTAACCATTTCTTCCATTTCTTTTTTTTCTGTTATATCCTGTAATATTACTTGAATAAATTTATCATTTTGAAATTCAATAGGTGTTGCTTTTATGCTTATCCAAGCTCTTTTTCCACTTTTCAAGATATATGGTAAATCAACCAATTCCATGGTTGAACCGTTGAGAACATCTCGAAATGCTTTTTCATTAACATGAATATATTTGTTAAATACCAAATCTGAAAATTCATTAAAATTTAACCCGATTAATTTATTCCTGTCATACGTGCTAGAATCTGAGAATTTCATGTTCATGTCAATAATGACCAAATCCTTATTCAATATCAAAATCAGGAAAGGTGATTTATCATATAATTCACGATATTTTTTTTCTGATTCTTGAATTTTTTCATCTGCTCTTTTTTGTTCTGAAATATCTCTTAAAATTACTAGTACTTTGGTATTGCCATCAAGTCCCAAGAAGGTTTTACCAATGATTTCAACCCAAATATCTTGTTCATTTTTCTTTATTAAATGCATTTCTTTTTTGTAGATTTCTTCATTGAGTACTCCCTCAAAAAAATTAAAAATTGCTTTAATTGATTTTTGCTTTAAATTTTCAAATTTGAATGGACTGATGCTTCTAAGATCTCCTAATATTTCCGTTGCTGCGTGGTTAACGTGCTCAATCCTAAATTTTTCGTTAATAACGATTACCATTTCATTTAAATTCTCTGTTATTAATTTATAGTTCAACTGTTCGTCAATTATATCATGTTGTGCGACAAGCTCTTCCGTGATATCTGAGAAAACAATCAATATAGCAGATTTCCCGTTATATGAAAAGGTTTTGGTATTTAATTCAAGCCATTTAATGGCTTCATGTTTAGTTGTTATTCTCAATATTTGATATGAAGGATTTGTATCATTATTCATCATCCTTTTATCAATTTGTTTTTTCAAAAGTCTTATGTCATCCTTATGAAATACATTTATTAAATGATTTATTGACCAATTTTGCATTTCGTTATATGGATGTCCTAAAATTAAAGAAGAAATCTCATTAACATACTCAATTTCTCCTAATTCATTTAACACGATATATCCATTGTCAGATTCTTTTAAAATTGCCTTGTATAACTCCACATCAGGATATTTTATTTCGGTCATTTTACTCACTTGCGTTCTAAACAATTTTTTAACTTTCTCTAATAAATTAATATTGATTCACTCTAAAATAAATTACATTTCAGAAAAGGCATTTTTCTCACTATTCTTTTTAATTAAAAAAAAAAGGTCTCCAAGTATTGATTGTTTCTATAAAAATTTACCAAATTAAGAAAATCCTAATAAATTTTAATGATAATATTGAAAAACAAATAAAATTTTATTGAATCCCATTCCCTAGCGTAATTTTTCAATTTAATATAAAATCTAGATACAAAATATTATGCAACATAATTTTTTTGGATAAAAATTATCATATTTTTTTATCAAAACAAAACTATGGAATTTATTAACATTGATGAAGATATACCTATCAATAGGATATTGAGATAATTCTTTATAAAAAAGAGGAGATAATATGATAACTATTGTTGATAAAGAACAGCAAGAAACATATCAAGTTATCAAGGCATTTGACATCACTATTAAATTGATAAAAAATCATTTAAAGACACATAAAAAGCACATGAATCAGCGCATAATCTCATTTCTTACTTCTGAACTCTCATATCTAAAAAATCAGAGAGCAATTGAGCTTAAAAAGCTAAATATCTCTAAAAAGTAATAATTTTTATTATTTGGCATAAATCAATCACTCTTTGATTTTATTCAAGAGCTTAATTCAAGTATTGGCAAATATCTCTATTGAAAAAAAGACTACAACATATTAGTTTTCTTAAATTCTTTAATTTCTGTATCAGAATATCCTAAAGATTGCAGAATTTCAGTTGTATGTTGACCTTTTTTTGGGGCAAGATTTCTAATATTTAACGGAGTACGAGAATATTTTATTGGAGAGGAAACATTTTTTACTTTCCCTAATATAGGATGTTCCATTTCAACAACCATATTTCGGTGTAAAATTTGAGGATCTCTGCAAGCCTCTCCAAAATCTTTCACGGGCATTACACACACGTCCTTATTTTTGAATATTTCTAACCACTCATCTCGTGAATGCTTGAGAAATTCTTTCCTCAATTCGTTAAACACCATTTCTCTTTCCTTTCCCTTAGCCATTTGTTTTAATTTCAAATCATCTCGTTTTAGAATGTCACATAATTCATACCAAAATTTCATCTCTACTATTCCAAGAGAGAGATATCTATCATCTTTTGTCTTATAGATGGAATAAAAAGGAAAATCACCCTGTAAG
>CAZRIR010000280.1:0-3689 GCA_964600195.1 uncultured archaeon
AGAGCTTTCTGAAATAACAAATAAGCAAAAATTGGATTACTGTAATATTGAAAGGTCACTCATGAGACTTTATATTAAAAATATTCATGATAGATTGTCCAAATTAATCTAATCGACAATTATTTGATATTAGAATATTTTCTTAGTTATAGATATTTTTTTGCACTTTGAAATTTCCCTGATCTGATTGGTTTTTTCTGAATTTTACCAAGAACCTTTTTAGGCGTAGTTTCAACGAATACAACATGAGTTTCTAATTGATATTCAGGTTTGTTTTTTTTTAGCCATTCTCCAAATTCTTTTGAACTGACAGTATCAATGAATTTAGGATTTAGGGCAACCCATAATTTTAATATTTTTCCAAGTTCATTTTCTCCAGGAGGTATTCCTAAAACAGCAACATCCCTTACTGACTTCAATTTTAGTAAAAATTGCTCAATATCTACCAGAAAACTGGGGACCCGTTTAATTCTTTCCTTATTTTCTAACTTGCGTTTAGCTAAAGTGATAGTACCATCTTCGTTCATGTATCCAAGGTCTCCTGTACGCAACCAGGTTTTATTATCTATTCTCTTGAGAACCTCCTGAGTAATCTTAGAGTCACCAAAATAGCCACTCATTACTTGGGGTCCACTGATATATATTTCTCCGATATTTTCTTTACCGATCTTGTCTGTAAATCCATCTTCAAAATTAGAAGGAATAATTATGCCCCATTCTGTTCCAGGTAGAGGCAAACCTAAATAATCTTCATGTTCTTCAATAAAAGGCCTGCCAATACTGATGATCGGACTCGCTTCGGTTAATCCATAACTTTCAACAATACTACCGGCCATTGATTTCGAATAAGCTTTTTTAAAAGATGAGGAAACAGGTGAGGCAATGAGAATTGCACGTGTTATTTTACCTGAGATATCCAGATAATCACTACGGGATTTTCCTTCTAATATTTTTTTAAATACTTCTTCTGGTGCAAATAGTATTAAATTTATCGAATTATCAATTTCTTGTATTTCCAAGAGTAATCGTTCATCTGAAAATTGTCTTGGAAAAAATTTTATAAATCCTCCTAATTCTAAAGTTGTATTCATGATACAAGTAATCCCATATGCATTATATAAGCCAACAATACCTAGATTCCCAAATCCTAATCCTTTAATTCCCAACCATGTACCACATTGTTTTGCATTTGAAACTAAATTAAAATGTGTCAGCTCACATATTTTAGGATCTCCGGTTGATCCTGCAGTTGAGACATAAGTAGCAATATCTCTCATTGGATTAATAGAAACTTTTGGTAATTGGATCATCGATTTTGAAAGGTCTAATAATCTAATCGCATTGGGAAAATCAACCAAAGGATGTGGCATCTTTCCGTATCTTTTTTGTGCTTTTTTTTTATTTTTCACAAAATCCAAAATATCCGTGTAAATTAAAAACTCAATATTTAATCGTGGCATTAAAGGTCTCAATAAATTTTTCCAAGAAATATTATCCGTTATAATAGTGGTTGGTTGAGTTATTTTTAAAATTCTAATGATTTGATTTTTTTCATGTTTTGGATTGATTGGAACTACTGCTACTCCTATTTTCATGCAAGCATAAAAAGAGAGAACATATTGGAAGCAATTAGGCATGAGTAGTGCCAATGAATCACCTTTTTCTAAACCTAAACGATATAGTGAAGTCGCTATAGCATCAATATAATTTCCAGCTTCGTCATATGACATGTCTGTACTAAGAAATGACATGAAAATGCGATTAAAATGTTTAGCTCTTTGAATTTCAAAAAATTCTCCGCAAGCAATTTGATCAAATTGAATGTTCTTTGGACAATTATTAGGCCATATTTTTTTAAACCAGGATTTATTTTCATCTACTTTCCAACTCATAATTAACACGCTTGGAATTTATGACATGTTTTTTTAATAATTTAAGCGCTATCCTTATACTTTTCTAATATAATTTACTCTAAATTAATATTTACTTTGACAAGAAATTTATAGAATTATTATTTTAATTGAATTCAGATATCAAATAAAAATATGTAGAGATCTTATTTCCTTCTTTGCCATGGGTCAATATATATTTTAATTTTAGTATTGAGTCAAATTGGTTTAATTCATATTTATGTGATATAACTATAGCCCTTTTTTTTGCGGTTTTAAACACGTGATTTAGATATTTATGCATGGATGGTAAAGAATAAGTATATATGAAATCATAATTCTTTAAATTAATCTTAAAAAAATCGGATTCGATGAACTTTATTTTGTTTTGTTGTCTCCTTTTAATTGTATTCTTTTTTTTAAGAGAATTAACGCGTTCTTTCGACTCATTTATAAAATTATCATTAATTTCAATCCCAATAGATCTAATGCCATAAATTGTTGCTACATGAATAACTATTCTTCCATCTCCTGAACCTAGATCAATAAATCTTTGAGATGAATTCTTCTTTAAACCAAACTTTAGTTCAAGCGTTTTAAAAATCTCTCCTAAATAAACCATATTTGTTTCTAAAAATGGTAGAGCCAGTTGTGAATGCAATTTGTAGGAATCGAATTCACTCATCACATATCGTAAATATAAGAATTATGCTAATATTAGAATAGTTTTTTCTTTATATTTATTTTATCTTTCCTTTTTTTATCACTTCAAATAAGTGATCTTTAAGAATTATTCCATGTTAATGTATAATCACTGAAATAAAACAACCTATTTTTCCTTAATAGAGGCGGATGTATGAAAAATATTTTAATCACTGGAAGTACGGGATTTTTAGGAGTTCCTTTAGTAAAGAAATTGCACTCATTAGGGCATAATCTAAAGCTTTTAGTTCGAAAATCAAGTGATATTTCTCCATTTAATAATCTTAAGAACATTGACTTTGTGATAGGAGACATTACTGATAAAAATTCTATTTACAAAGCAGTAGAAAATGTTGATATTATTTATCATCTTGCAGGTTATGTAAAAATATGGGCTAAAAGCAAGACAAAATATGATGATATTAATGTAAATGGAACTGAAAATATTGTCAAGATTGCATTAGAAAAAAATATCTTGCTTTATTATGCTAGTTCTTTTGGTGCTCTTGGACCTAATCCTGATGGTAAAATATCTGATGAAACTTGTCAGCATGTTGATTTTTTCCAGAATGATTATGAACGCACCAAATACTTGGCAACTGAAATCGTGAGGGAATACATGCATCAAGGTTTAAAAGTAATTATCTTTTACCCGGGGTTCATATTTGGACCGGGCGATTTTAATATTTATGGTGAAATGATGTTTGACGTCGTAGCAGGGCAGTTTCTTGGACTTCCTGGCAAGGGTAATTCAATTTTTTGCATGGCATATGTTAATGATGTTATCAATGGAATGGCCAGTGTAATCGATCGTGATGATCTAATTGGTGAGGACTTCTTTCTTGGAGGTGAAAACATTACTATTACTGAGTATTTAGAACTAGTTTCTGAAATAGCAGGAACGAAAAAGCCCCGTCATTTTCCCATGTGGGGTGGTGTTTTATTTTCTCATTTTAGCAAGTTAAAAGCAAAAATAAGTTCAAAAAGAATTCCGTATATCACTCCTGATATGATAGTAGGAATGAAATATAACTGGTCTTTCTCTTCAAAAAAGGCCATTGATAAGCTCAATTATTCAATAACTCCAATTAAACAAGC
>CAZRIR010000281.1:0-3688 GCA_964600195.1 uncultured archaeon
ACGATCCTCTAAAACATAGGTCTGGATTACTTTTGTATAATTAATTGGATAATGAATCTCTATTTTTTTAATGAGCTCGTTAGGGTCTTTAAAAACATCTTCAGTAATATCCACTTTTGTTATTTCTTTAGGTGTCATTATATCAATATGACTTTTTTTTAATATTAATAAAAACGATATAATTTAAATCTTTATAAAAAGATTTTTAATCTATAAATACGAAATTATTTTAAAATTAACTACTTTAAAATAAATTTTCTCCAATTCATAATAGTTTTTTGTAATCATTATTTTATGATCATGACTTATCATGTTGGATGATAAAATTGAACTTTTAGTAAGTCCCCGGGATTTGGAAGAGGCAAAATTGCTTGTAAATGCGAAACATGTGACATATATTGACTGCAAGAATCCTTTAGAAGGCTCTCTTGGAGCTAATTTCCCTTGGATAATAAAACAGATGAAAAATTTAATACCTAAAGACTCTCATCAATCATTGAGTGCAACTATCGGAGACTTCCCTTATTTGCCGGGCTCGGCATCCTTGGCTGCTTTAGGTGCTGCATTTTCTGGAGCAGATATTATTAAGGTTGGGTTAAAAGGTCCCAAGAATGAGGAACAAGGTGTCCATCTAATGAAAAATGTGGTAAAAGCAGTGAAAGAGTATAATAAATCGGTGCGTATAGTTGTTGCGGGCTATGCTGATCGTGCTAGAATGAAATCCTCACCACAAATTTTTGAAATACCACAAATAGCGGCTAAATCTGGGGCGGACATAGCAATGCTGGATACATGTATCAAGGATGGTAAGGGCTTGTTTGATTTTTTAGACGAGAAAGAATTAATTAAATTTAAAAATCAAGCTCAAGACTTAAATCTTAAAATTGCTTTAGCGGGAAATTTAATGATGGAGGATCTTGAACGGATAAAAATAATCCATCCAGACATTATAGGTGTTAGAAGTATAGTATGTAAAAATTATGATAGAACAAAGACGATTCAAACTAAATTGATTGAGAATTTGCAAATTGAACTCTTCACTTAAGAAATAAGAGCATGAACGATAATACAATAGACATGTCTAAGATTGAAATAAAAATTGCTAAAAATGAAAGCATTTATGATTTTAACCTATGTGCAAGCGATTTTATTGAGTTCATCGATGATTTTGAACAATTATTCATAAATAAAAAATTATTCATTTTAACGGCATATTATCAAAAAGTATTAGTTGGAATTGTAATTGCTGAAGATAAGACTAATAGAATTGATTCAGTAGAAAAAATTATTCCCACCATCTTATTACACCTCATATACGTGAATCCAAATTATAGAAATAAAAACATTGGAAGAAAATTATTATTGCAGTTTATTGAAATACAAAAAGTAAAAGGTATTGCCACCATTCATGCATATTTACCTCAAAATCATGTAGTAGGGATATATTTTCTCCAAAAAAATAATTTCTCTCAAATTGAAAGAAAAGGCAGTAAAATAAAATTGGAATTAAAATTATGGCATGATTATGGTATTGTTGATTGTGATTTAATAGGAGATAATATTAATGACATTTAAAATTGAGATATAACGCTTTTTTATTACCACATCATTTTACATTGAAAAATAATAAAACTTAATTTTGATAGATGGATGTTATTATTTTATGTCAATAAAAGAAATTGGTCTAATTGGGATTGGTAACATGGGTACTGCTTTATTAGCAGGTATGATAAATTCCGAAGTTGAGAAAAACGATAATATTATGATTTATGATATTGACCAAAAATTATTAAATGCCAAAGAAAAAGAATTTGAAGTAGCTGGTGCTGAAAATCTAGAAGATATCATCCAAGAGTCAAAATACATCATCCTTGCTGTAAAACCACAAGTGATTGATATTGTGTTAGATGAAATTGGATCTATTGTCAATGAAAATCACGTAATCATCTCTATTGCTGCGGGAATTTCGATTTCTCATATTCAGAAATTTATTAAAAAGAAAATTGGAATCGTGAGAGTGATGCCAAATACTCCCGCTTTGATTGGTGAAGGGGCTTCAGTAATCGCTACGAATAATGTCATAAAAGATGGAGACCTGGAGCATGTGAAAAAAATTTTTAATGCTGTAGGGATTGTTATTACTATGGATGAAAAGTATTTCGATGCGGTAACAGGTTTATCTGGAAGCGGTCCTGCTTATATTTATATAATCATTGAAGCTTTATCGGACGGTGGAGTGAAAATGGGCTTGCCACGTGATATAGCTCTTAAACTTACCGCGCAAACCATCTTAGGTTCTGCTAAAATGTATTTAAAGACGGGAAAACATCCCGGCATCTTAAAAGATATGGTAACTTCTCCAGGAGGCACAACGATTACAGCGTTACATGAATTAGAAAAAGGTAAATTACGATCGACTTTAATAAGTGCGGTGGAGGCAGCAACTAATAAATCAAAATCCATAAAATAAAAGACTAAATGCATAATAATTCAAGATGAAAAATATGAATCAAAAGAATGTTGTGATAAAAATTGGAGGATCTTTGCTATTTAAAGAGAATAAAAGCATAGATTTAGAAAAAATTACGGAATTTTGTGATATTATCAAAAATAAAAACAATTTAGATATGATTGTTATCGTGTGTGGAGGAGGGATCATTGCGAGAGAATATATAAACGCTGTAAGAAAATTTAGTGGAAATGAATCTTTATGTGATTTATTTGGTATTGAATTATCAAGAATTAATTCAAAATTACTCATATCAAATTTGGGAGATTTAAGTTATCCTCAAGTTCCAACTTCAATTGAGGATTTATCCAAAGCTCTTCTCTTTAAAAAAATAATAATAATGGGAGGTTTACAACCAGGTCAATCTACGACCTCTGTTGCGATTGAAGTAGCTGAATTCATAAAAGCTAATGAAATAATTATCCTCACTGATGTAGATGGGTTATATGACAAGGATCCAAATGAATTTAAGGATGCAAAATTATTACCGCATGTAAATTATACCCAATTGGAAGACTTAATTGTAAAAACCTTCGGAAATAATCAAGCTGCTGCAGGAGAATATAGAATTTTTGACACTGTTTCACTTCAATTACTGAAAAGAAGCAACATTCAATTGTATCTAATGAATGGTCGTGATTTAAACCAATTTAGAAAATTATATAATGGACAAAAACCAACAATCGGAACCAGAATTACGAATTAACTAGTGTTCATAAACTATTTTTATAAATAAATGATTATTATACACAAAAAAAAACTTTTAAACGTAAAAAAAAAATGTCTCAATCTTCTTGGAAGGATCAAATTAAACAAAAATGGGGTCCTCATCTTCATTGTCCAATTTGTGGAAAAGCGATGCCCCCAGATAAAAAAGTATGTAGCCAAGCTTGTCGAGATAATTATATCATGACCGAGAAAAAGCAGAAAAAAAAAAGTAGATATCAAATGATTTTTCTCGTAGCAATGATGGCGGTAATGATGATCCTCTTGTTTTTCGTATTCCCCGCATTTGGTTAGTAAAAATTTAGCAGAGATAACCAAGCCAGGTCAAAGAACAAATGAGTATCTAAGCACGATAAATTTGTGCGGCTATCGGTGTCGGACTCAAGATCTAACTCTAAAAATAAGACATCCGATCTCATAGGAGTACGGGGGTTCAAATCCCTCTCTCTGCAT
>CAZRIR010000282.1:0-3675 GCA_964600195.1 uncultured archaeon
TCCACGTTTCTTTCAGCAACTAAATTTCCTGTTTCATAGTCGCATTCTCCAGGATATCATCCCGCAATAATTATACCATCCGCTCCATTCCCTATTGCTCTCATCATGAGGCTTGGAGTGACTCTTCCGGTACAATTTATCCTAATTGGTCTTAGTGTGGCAGGATATTGTGCTCGAATAGTTCCAGCCATATCTGCTCCACCATATCCTCATTTCCAACATAAGAAGGATAAAATTTTTTGACTATTCTCAGAACTCTTACTCATTTCTTTATGCCTCCTCGAGAATTGCGTCTATTTGTTTTTCATATTGAGGTTCTCGATAATATCGCAAAGTAATTGCTTCTGATGGACAATTTGCTAAACACGTACCGCATCCCCTGCATAGTATTTCATTTACCACAGCTCCACCTTCTTTAACTGTTATTGCATTATATGGACAATTCAGTTCACATAGTCCACATTCTGCACAACGCTCCTTTTCAACTGTTGCCCGGATAAGTAGTATGCGGTATTTATCCTTACTCATTAATCGTGCTAATGAGGAAGCAGCAGCTCTTCCCTGAGTTATTGATTCTGATATTGATTTAGGTCCTTGTGCCACTCCTGCCAATACAATTCCCGGTATTTTTGTGTCAATTGGATTTAATCGTGAATGATACTCTTTGAAAAACCCGTCTTGACTTGTTTCAAGTTTTAGTAATTTGCCGAGATTTTCGACACCTCTCGAGGGAACCATGGCCGCAGATAATACAATGAGGTCAAATTCCATTTCTTGAGGTTTAAGAGAATCTCGCAAGGTATTATGAATCACTACTTTTAAGTCATGTGTATTGGGGTTCTCTTCTATTGTTGAGACATTTGTTCGAATATATTTTATTCCTTCTTTTCGAGAAGCCGTGAAATATTCCTCATAATCTTTTCCGGAAGCGCGCATGTCCATGTAAGCGACAGTTATGTCCGAATCAGGATAGTGTTGCTTAATTAACTTTGTATTTTTTATACTAATCATGCAACATACACCTGCGCTACAATACGTATTTCTCTTGAGATCTCGAGACCCTACACATTGAATGAATAAAATTCGCTTAGGACGTTTTCCGTCTGAAGGACGGACAAGATGACCAACTGTTGGCCCATTTGGTGCTAAGATTCGCTCGAGTTGCATTTGAGTTATAACATTTGGATAAATACCATAACCTAAATAACCTTTTTCAGGAATATATTCGTCCCAACCTGTAGCAACGACAATTGAGCCTACTTTAACATTCTTAATTTCATCCTTTTGATTGAGATCGATAGCTTTCAGTTCACATACACCCTTACATAGCTCACATTTAATACATTTCGTCATATCTATTTGAGCCATTGAAGGGACTGCTTGAGCAAATGATACATAAATTGCCTTTCTTGCATTTAATCCTTCATTAAATTCATCATAAGCATAAGCAGGACAAACTTCAGAGCATGATCCACATCCATTACAATCTTGAGTCACGTATCTAGCTCTTTTTCGTATCTTAACGTCAAAATTTCCGACAAATCCGTTTACGTCTTCAACATCACTATAGGTATATACATTTATTCCCGGGGTTCTAGCCGCTTCAAGCATGACAGGACCGAGAATTCATATACTACAATCATCAGTAGGAAAAGTTCGATCTAACTGGGCCATTTTTCCTCCGATAGTCGGACTCTTTTCTACCAGATGCACCTCATATCCTTGTTCCGCTAAATCTATAGCTGATGATAATCCAGCGACACCACCACCAACTACTAGAGTTCTTTTAGTAATGTCAACTTCCTTTACCAATATTTTTTCCAAAACAGCGGCTCGTGCAACCGCAGATTTAATAGCATCCTCTGCAACTTTTTGAGCACCTTGTTTATCATTTCTATGAACGAAACTAGCATGTTCACGTATATTCACGAATTCTAAATAGGATGGATCTACACCCATGGATTCTAAGACGCTTTTAAAGACAGGTTCATGAGTTTTTGGAGTACATGATGCTAATACCAATCGGTTAGCTTTACTTTCTATCATTTTTTCCTTTATAAACTCTGCTCCAGGTTCTGTACATAGACTTATATAATCAGAAGCAGCAACGACATTAGGTAAGGTTTTGGAAAATTCTGCTAGAGCACTGCAATTAACAATTTCTGCGATATTTATACCTCACTGACAGACAGCTACAAAAATTCGTATTTCTTCTTCAGTATTTTTCGTTTCTACCATTGCATATCATTTGTTTTACTTTTTTGTATTTTTCCACCTAAATTTTATTATTGATACTAATAATATTGTAAATCCGTGAAATTTTATAAAATTGGCTAAATTTTAAATTAAGAATATTTTATATATAAGTTATAAAATAAAAATAGATTATTTTTTAGAATACGTGATACACGTGCATTTTCAATTTTCTGGTATTCCAGGAGAATTTATTCCTTTTATTTATGCGGGAATCACTTTTGGGTTAATGGTTTTATCGTGGATTCCAATTTTAAAAATAGGATTGATCATTACTAAAGCTGAAGTAAAAAGAGAATTCTCATGGGTTGCAATAAGTGCATGCATTCAAGCGGGAGCAGTTTTTTTTATCATGCTTCCAATTTTTTTATCAGGATTCACAGGAGAAATGAAAAATGGTCCAGATATTGGCTTAATTATAGGAATAATGTGTGTGGGTTTATTTATCGATCTCAACATCATAAACGTGCTTCATCAGGTAGGGATTTTACGCGCACTCTTTATTTTTGTTTTGGAGATCATTCCTGTAATTATAATAATGAGCTTGATGTTTGCTGATATTGGGATGAGTTAAGAGTGACAAATAAATTTATAAAAAGATAAGAAAAAAATTATAGCAAATCTATAATCCAATTTTTTTATTAATCTTCTCATTCATCGTCAGAATTTCCCCTCTTGCTGCTAAACCGAATTTTTCTTCATGATATTTCTTTTTATTGTATGCATACATGATTCCTCTAGAAGAATTTACTAAAGCTCCCAATCCATTATCATCAAAACCAAATTTCACATCATTGGCGGTTGCACCTTGAGCTCCATATCCTGGAATTAAAATGAATGAGTTTTTGACGATATAACGTATTGATTTTAGCTGATTTGGAAAAGTAGCTCCTACTACAACTCCTAAATTATGATATCCCGAAAATTTAGGTAATTTATTACCCCATGATTTGGTCAATCTAGCCATTTGAATGTAATTTCTTTCTAAACTAACTGATTTCATTTCAATTTTATCTTGATCTTCGGGGATTTTTTCTAATTTAGCACTAAATAAATCCTGAAAATCTTTAGAACTTGGATTTGAAGTTTTCACTACTATGAAAATACCCTTTTCTTGACGATCGAGGAAGGGTCTTATTCCATCTATTCCTAAATATGCATTAAGCGTGCAGGCATCGGCTTCATACACATCATAGGTAGATTGTGCATATGCTTCAGATGTGGAACCTATGTCGTTTCTTTTTGAGTCCAAGATCACCAATACATCATTTTTATGGGCAAATTTAATTGTTTGTTTAAGAGCGTCAAGTGCGTCATATCGCTCATAAAACGCAATTTGCGGTTTTATAACCGGAATTATATCACACGTGTTTTCTATAAGGATTTTATTAAATTCCAAGATTATTTTATTGGGTTCTTGGA
>CAZRIR010000283.1:0-3669 GCA_964600195.1 uncultured archaeon
ATTTCGCAGATATTTATATCTTTAGAATTATACTTTTAATAAATTTTTAACAAATCAAGAAATAATTTATTTGATATTTATTTCTTCTTTTTTCCAGCAGTTAATACCTGTCCCATAATCCATTCAGGCGTACCTACATAATTCGCGTATTTCATCCAAAAATAAAAAAGAAATCCTAAAAATGCTTCATAGGCAAGGCACATAAAAGGGAAGTACCAAATTGGGAGCATTGTCATAAATAAAGGAAGAAAGATGTAATGAGCTAGAAAAAGGTTAAGGGATACTTTTCCATAAAATTTTACTAAACTAATAAAAGTATTATCTTTTTTCTTGATATCCGTGAGATAAAAACCAAATGCCATGACTAAAAGAGATGTACCTATATTATAGAACATGTTTGATGCTGTTCCTCTTATTAAAAATTTCCAAATTCCTGTGAGGTGCACAAATGGCTGTCCATTAGCAATATTTAATAAATAAAGTCTGTATAATCCCCCATTTATACTACCTAAATTAACGGCATTAAAACCAGATATGATTCCCAAAAATGTAAAGATCATTCCATAGATGATAAATATTTTTAAAAGGCGTTTATAAGCTTTATCAGACCCATCCATCATTGCTTCATAAAGAAATTCGCCAAAAATCGTGGTTATAAAACAAATTGAGACCCAAGGTAAAAAGGTAACTGTATTTTCATAAGAATCAATCAAAAAGAACAAGATATTTCCAATTGGATTGTTGAGTTGATACAAATCCCATATATATTCTCGAATGAGTTCTGAACTAATAATTATGATCAATCCAACTACGACGCGTGCTTCTCGCCTTAATTTTAATGCATAATAACAAAAAATTTGAGAAAATCCCAGAAAAAAAATTATATTCCAACCCCATAATGTGAAGGGAAAAAATGTTTGATCTGCAAGGAGGACAAGATTAATGAGTGCACCAACTAGAATCAGCATTGAGCCTCTTGCAAAAATGTTGTTACGTATAACTTTTTCGGGTAATCTCCCTTTTTTACGCTCTATACTGAAAACTACACTGAGAGCCGAAAGAAAAATGAAAAGAGAGGGCCCTAAAATATCTAAAAATATATATACAATTCCATGTATAAATACCCACTCTGATGAAAACCACGCTCCAGAGCTATGGGCAAGAATAATCATTATTATAGCTACACCCTTAATAAAATCAATGCTAGCTAACCTTCGAGGTGTTTCTTTTATAGATTTCTCTTCATTATTCGTCGAATTTAATGTTTCATCAAGGGTTTCCACTTCCATTAAATATACACTAGGCAAGTAATTATAGTTTCTTAAATGATATTTACTATAAAAATCAATCACATTCGAATCCATGAAAATTATAATCACGTAAAATATCTTTGATATCATTTAAACGTTTTTTTGAAGCATCTAATGTCTTAGTTTTGGTAGATATAAAACAAGAAAAGACATTTTTGTCTATCGAAGTAGATTCAGTTAATGATATAGGAGGGGTTATAATTTCAGGAATTTTATCAAGAATTTTTGGGATAATCGTTTCATATATGTTATCTTTTGAAGCCCCTCCTTTATATTTTAAACCAAATCTTCCAAATATTGAATGAAATGAGATTTTTACGTTGTTATAGTTAATATTGTTAATTTTTGATTCATAGATCATTTCTGCGGGATTTTTTTCAAGAATATTCCTCACTCCCAGATAAGACGTGGTTAATCTAGGATTAATTTCTATAAAATGTAATTTATTTTGATTAGTTCTGATGAAATCTATTCCAAAATATCCATCAATATCTAAATCAATATTTTTTATATAATCACGCAAATTTTCTATTATTATTCGGTGATCTTTAGCAGGAGTTATTCCACCAAGATATTCTGATTCTTTTTCAAAACCCTTAAGGAAAATATTCTGAGAATTAATACTTATAATATTAAAGTTCCTATAATCAGTTCTTTCAGTCTTGCGGGCACCGATTAATGAAGCACTTAAATTACTTCCCTTGATAAATTTCTGAAGAATATAATTTCTTCCAGGCTCAATATAATTCTCATATGCCTGGAAGAAAAGGTTTAAATGATCGTAGTGCTCAAAATAAAAAATTGATTCGGCACCAACTCCATCCAATGGCTTAATTACAATTGGAAAGTTAACTTTGGCAACGTTTTTGATAATGAATTCTTTATCTAATTTATTTTTTTTAAAAGGAATTAAAAAAGTCTGAGGTGTTGGAAGTTTATTTTTAATAAAAAGATTAAATGTTTCTATTTTAGAAGCTCCCACTCTAATTCCATTTAATTCAACACTTAGAATTTTTTTTTTTTTGTTGATCGCTATTTTGGTTAGATTATATAATATATTTGAAAATTCAGGGGCAATTATAAAACATAAACCACATTCTTCCATTCCCTTCTCGAATTTTGTAAGATAATTATCATGTTTACCTATTTTAAAGACTTGATCTGCCTTTAAATATCTGGATAATGAATGTATTCTATAATCCAATGTTGTATTTATTTGAAAATTCATTATTTTAAAATCTGCTATGATTCCTCTCAGCATCCCGAAAGCTTCTGAAAAGAGATGAGGTGGAATATCTATTTGATTAAACCCTCCTCCCGACACAAATTCAAAAATAAATATATTATTATCATTCATGTAAAAAATCAATTCGATATTATTTTGAGATTAGATTTTAATAATACAATAAAAATAAAAAATGATGAGATATTTAGTTCTATAACTAGAATCTAAATAAAAAAATTGAACCTCATGTTTTTTGAAGAAGCTGTAACCCAAAGAATCCGTTTTTTACATTTTAAAACGAAACAGTTAGAAGAGAAATTAGATAAAACCGATGAAAGTTTTGATTTAGATGATTTAAATCTAATTTTAGAATATACCATGATATTGAATCTGAATTATCAGGATCTAGATCAACGTAAAATAATAAAAAAACTGGATATTACTCAAAACATTGAAGACATTCAGATTAATGATATAATGTTTGAATGTTCCCGTGTAGTTTGGGTAATGGCTAGAGCATACTCTCGACTTTCTGAAATTTATGAAGAAAAGGAAGAATGGGAAAATGCCATAATAGCCATGACAAATAGCAGTAAATATTTTAAAACGGCGGCTTATTTCAGTACTGCTGCTGTAAATCAAGAAAATAAAGGTTTAGTTTTAAACGCGGAAAATTTAGAATTACTTTCAGAAGAGGCACGTATCTTAGCACAAAGTATTGCAGCTTTAAGAGAAGAAAAAAATAATAATACATATTTTGCATCAAAATTATATGCTGGATTGAGTGCTTTATCAAAAAGATTATTTTATTTAAAAAAACATGAAGATAAGAAAAAGCAACAAATACGAGCCCAATTTCATTATGATATGGGCAAGGCATGCCAACTTAAAGCTCAAGCATCCTTAGAATCCTCCTTAACTGGAATTAATCAAGCAAAAGTGAATAAATTACTCCAAAAGGCAAATTTTTACTACCAAAAATCTAAAGATATTTGGGACGAAATGCTTCAAAATATTAAGGATCTTTCTGTTGATGAAAATAAAAGCATTGAAAATAATTTAATTGTCGTTAATGATTTAATCAAACAAAATAATGCCGAATCATTGGAATATGAGGAAATTAAAAAGATTCAA
>CAZRIR010000284.1:0-3645 GCA_964600195.1 uncultured archaeon
GAATAAGTTTTGTCATTAATTAGCTTGGTATTGTATTCTCTGAACTTATGAACTTCAAACTCGTATTGATTACCCATAAAAACCTTAATAAGATCATGCGATTCACCGGAATCATCGAACATTAATATGTTGTTCAATTCAAAACTTTCTCTCGGAACTGTTGGCGTTGGAGTTTGAGATTGGTTTTTTGACAATGGTAAAGTAATTGTAAATGTTGATATAAACCTATCGAATATCTTTAAAATAAAATATGCGGAGACTATGATAGTAGATGGAAATCTACTTTTCAATAAGAATAAATATGAATTGGCCGCAAAACAATATGAAGGTGCAGGACAGTGGGCAACAATTGAGTTAGGAGATAAAGAAATCGTTAAAACATCATTTGAATTAGCAATTAATGCCTGGATTTCTGCTTGTAGATGCGAAAAAGCATTTCTCATTCTTGAACGATTACCACATGAAAACGTCAACACCATTCTTTTTAATGTTTCTGACAAAATAGTCGCAGCTGCAGATTTTTTGGTTTCAATTGGAAAACTTTCTGAAGCTAAAGATCAACTCTATTATTCCGTATTTACATATCAAAAACAAAGCCTTTTCAAGTATTTAAAAAAATTTGCTATAAAACTCTTAGATATCTTGATTAAAATATTGGATAAATCCATTCAAAATGAAGAAATATATAAAGCGAAATTTACTTATGATGAAATAGAAAATATTTGGGAGACTTTTAAATTAGAAAAAACTAACCTTGATGATTATTTAGAAAAATTAATTATATTATTTCTAGATGATATTAAATCAAGCATGGCTTCGATATTAATCAATAAATTAAATTCCTTAGAATTAAAAAAAAAATTAACAAAATATAGCTCAAAATTAGAAGAAAAATCAAAAATTATTGAAAAAAAAGTTAAAGATGAGAAAATTAAAAATGGTATCGAAATTTTAAAAGAATATGTAAAGGAAGAGCTGAATATCATTGCTGAAATTAATGTTAAAAAATTATACGAAGCAAATAATTTTATTGAGCAGAATGATTGGTTGAAAGCTGCAACCCATATTAAAATTCAAGCAGATTTTCTCAGAAAAATTGGAAAACAAGAAATTGAGAACCAAATATTAACGAAATCCTTAGATATATTATTGGATGGCAAATTATTCAATAATTTCTTTGAATATTTTGATAATTTGGAAGAAAATTTTAAAAAAAGTTATTTAATACAAGTTTTTCCAGTTTATTTAGAAAAATTAAGTATAATTAAAAACAACAAAAATCTTGATGATTTATTTGAAATTTTTGATAAATCAATTTTTATATACAGAAATCAAGAATTGTATGAAGAATCCAAAAAAATTACCAAAATTTATATTGAAGCGATGAAAAGGGAGAGTTTAAGGCTAATTAGAGCACATAAGGACCTTTCCGGGATAGAAATAACTACCAACTTAATAAAAAAAATTCTTGATATATCCTCTGCATATCTTGATAACGTTTCTATGAATTTTGATGAAATATATAAAGAAATTGCTGAAATTTATGCTTTTAAAATTGGAGACCTCTCTTCTGCTTTAGCTTATAATGATAAGATTGAAGATAAGAGCATAAAAATTAATATTCATAAAAAAATTGCTAAAATTGAAGCCAAGAAAAGCGCCTCAAGTATGAAAGCAGCGAAAGAATCTTCTAGGGAAACATTGTTAAAAGAAGAGTTTTCAATTATTGAACAAAAGGCTCAAGATGCACTACGTGACCAAGCATTTGAATTTAAACAACGGATTGGCTTTAAGAGAGCTTACTTTAATGAAATTTTAAAACTCATAAATGAAAGAAATTATAATGCCTCAGTCAAATTATATAGAAAAAGTATGACGAGCATGATGAATTCAAAAAAATATTACCTTTCAAGCGTATCATTTGCCATGATCTGCTTAATTCATATAATAAAAAACAATTTTGATGAAATATACGAGTTAATTAAAGAGATAGAACAATCTTCATCAAATAAATTACTACTTGAAACCTTTCCGGTAATATTAATTCAGTATATCATTGAAATTCATGAAATCAATGATGAGAAAAAATTTAATCAGGCACTATTGTTGATGAATAATTTACCCTTGTTTGAAGAAGAAAAGCGATTGCTGGATGAATTTATCAAGCAGGAATTTAAAGGAAAGGAACCAGAAACAAAAGTCTCTCAAACCAAAAAAAAAACTCTAAAATCCGAGAATCCCCAAGACATAATGAAAAAAATGGAATTAGAACAACAATTTAGCAAATTACAACAAAAAATGATTGATACTAAAACAGAATCAAATAATTTTTTAACAAAACGTAATGCAATGAGAAGGCGATATTATGATGACATTATTACATCCTTAGAGAATAAAGAATATAATGAAGCTGCTGAGAAATATTATATCCTAGCTAAAGAAACTGCCAAACGAAAAGATTTCAATACTAGTACATTGTCAATTTTATTGTATGGATTATCATCATTATCACTAAACATTCCTGATGAAAAAATTGAAAGTCGAATTGAGGAATATTTGGATAATTTGGGTTTAAATAAACCTTTAGTAAAAGATACTTATGAGATCAGTTTGATCTTATCAATAATCAAGACAAAGCAGATGAATATTACGAAATATGATTCTCAAATAAAAAAAATGATAGAGATTTTACCATTATTTGATGAAGAAAAGAAATCTTTATTGATAGGTCCTATTTAAAAACTGTTTATTTGATCATGTTAGCATATTTACTTAGATCCTTTACTCTCATTCGTAATGTAACTTCAGTAACTTGCGCCAACTTGCTAATTTCTTTTTGAGTCCTGTTTTCATTACAAATTTTTGATGCTATGTAAATAGCGGCAGCAGCAATTCCTTTGGGGTCTTTTCCTGCCGAATTAAAACCACTTTCTCCCGCTTGTTTTATTAATTTGACAGCAATGTTTCTACATTGCATGGAAAGATGCAACTCATCATTAAATTTATCCACATAACGGTCAGATGTAAATCTCTGAACTTTTAAGTTGAGATTTGGTAAAACTTCTGTATATATGAGGCGATAACTTCGGATAACTTTTTTTTTTGGAATTTGAGCCACAGCAGTTATTTCTTCAACCGTTCTTGGTATCCCATGTACTCTCAAAGCACAGAAAATAGATGCTGCCAGTAAAGTATCAATACTTCTGCCCATGGTTAATTTTTTTTTTACTGTTTGAGTATAGATCCTAAGAGCATCTTCTGCTACTATATCTGGTATACCCAATCTTTTTTGCAATCTCTGTAGGTTTGGAAGTGCAATCCACAAGTTTCTTTCATAACTTGTTGTCAATGACCTATGAATTTTGGCAAGTCTGTTAAATTTAGATTTGTATTTTGGGCTTAATAAAGTCCCTCGAGCGTCTCTACTTCCCCGTATGATTGTTCTTGGACCGATAGGACTATATACTCGTTCATTACTTTTTCTTTTTTGAATCTCCTCTTGAGTAAATGCCCTTCTTGGTGAATCATCTAAAACTCTTGAATAAACAGATCCGCAATTCAGACAAGTATAATATCCATCTTCCTGAGAAATTTTTGGACTGTCACAACAATCTTCATCTTCCTGTTGCCCTTCAAAAAATGTAT
>CAZRIR010000285.1:0-1140 GCA_964600195.1 uncultured archaeon
TAATACTTTAAATTCGATTAAGGCACCTCTTTATCTTGATTATTCAGATAAGTTTTATTACCTCCCTCAATCTGACATGGATTCTTTCCTCGATTTAATGTCTTCGACTTCGGACATGGATAAGAAATTGAACTCGTTTGATTTGATTAACTTGGATGTCATCGATGAGATGATCGTGAATGGAAGAATACAACTGTCGCAAGCAGATAGATTCGTCTGGTGTAATTTATATGCAGACTATGTTGGTAGCGACCGTAAATTAACTAATCCCGATCAAATCGCCACTTTCATTACAATTTTCATTACCATTTATGATTCAGATAATAATGCGCTCCAGTATGATAATACAATATACTTTTCAAGCGAGAATTATCATTATGTTTTTAATGAAGCCTTAAATGAAGCCTTGTATGTAAATGGGGAGAGAAGGAACGTAGATCTCGGGGGTTATTTATAACCTATGATAATAAACCAATTCATGTAACATTTTTTTTAGTCTTTCTTTTGTTTCTTCATTTTTAGATGTACTAAAAATTCTTCTTTGTAGGAATATTATTCTGTCAGAATAAAATCCAAACTTTTCAATTTTTTCAATACCCCTCATAACATCATTCAATATTAGCTCAAATTCCATGTTTTTTCCTAATTCTTTATCTATTTCTAAAACTAGTGCTTGTAAGGCACCTTTGAGACGAATAAGCGACAATTTTATTATTTCTACCATATTCTGGATAAATTTTATTTCTGCTGCATTATGTGGGCTCTCTTGTTTATTTAAAGTGGATTCTATCTGCTTGAATTTTTCATCATAGAAGTTTAAAAATTCACTCCAGATTCGCTTACATTCTTTCATTATAAGATTTTTATCTTCTAGATTTCTTAAATTTTTTAACCAAGAACTTGTATCTTGGTTTAAATTTCCTAATTTGAAGTTTAAATTATTTAAATCCTTAAAAAGTTCATTTTCATCCAAGTATAAATATTTCTTTCTTTCTAAGACCCAATCCCAATTATAAATTGCTTCCCCTTCCCATACTTTTTCGTCTAATTTTTTTTGCTTCAAGATAAAGTCGATAAATTTGGAATTCTCGTCATTTTCGCACATTAACAAGAGAAGATCCATTTCATCTTTATTAAATC
>CAZRIR010000285.1:1240-3635 GCA_964600195.1 uncultured archaeon
TGGTGGAATTTCAACAATCAACTTCTTGCATTGATTAAAAAACTCGTTGTTAATGTATATATTCGTTCTGCTTCCTTCTAATCGTAAGGTTATGTATTCATTTACTTTAAATTCATTGACTTCAAATTCCATCATATAATTAATGTTTTTTAATAAATATATTTATAGCCATTTTAAAAATCAAGAGTTTTTTATTTATGTTATCGTGAAACACGCAATTGAAAATATTACCCATATTTATATATCGCTACTAATTTCACTTATATAATAAACAATTTAATAACAGAAAATTTCGAATACGATATTTTTATATTAGCGAATTTACATTGTAAATATATTAAAGGTTTTGAATGAAATTTTCAAAAATTATATAATTAAAAATTACGGTTGAAATGTTAAATGTGTAGCCAATATTTACCAATCCCAGTATTTCGAGAAAGAGGTGAACGATAAACGCCTTCACGCCGCGGAGATGGAACACTAGTATTCAAGATATGTTTTTATGGTCCATCATTAGGAGGAAAAACTACCGCATTAGAATGGGTATATAATCGAGAAGGATTAGCGAGTGGTGACATGCAACAAATTCAAGACCCGACAGGACGAACCTTGTTTTTCGATCGCGTCGTTGCAAGAGTATCGAACGTGGTTTTTCAAGTATATACGGTAGCGGGACAGCGCAGGCATAAATTCCAGCGTCAAACGGTTTTGAAAGGAACTGATGCTGTTATCTTTACCTTCGACTCCTTAATCGATCAGTGGGGCGAGAATATTTGGTCTCTCAAGGAATTACTGAAGTTCTATGGTGGAAAGCTCATACCTCCAAGCTTTGCGGACCCTCCAGAAGTACCTTTAGTAGTCTTAGCAAATAAGCGCGATTTAGATGATATTGTTGAAGTCGCAAAAATTCGCGAAGTACTCGACACTGCCAAGCTCAATCATTGTCTCATTTATGAAACCATCGCGATTACGGGAATTAATGTGAAGCGGGCATTTGTGTATGCAGCTCGTCAAGCAGTTTTGAACCATTACAAGAAACTTTCCGGAAAGTCCGTGGAAAGTGCATAAACTATTTTTTATTCTCTTAATCAATACAATCTTTTCTTTAAGTTCACAAAAATATTTTTTTAAACTTTAATCATAATCAAATCACTTAAAAGTAATTTGATATTACTATTGAATACTAACCAAAATAATATAAATTAAAAAGAAGAATAATGGCGGAAATATATTATCCTATCAATAGATTTTTTGTACATCGAGTAATTCCAATTGAAGATGATATAATTTATAGCACGGATATGAATGCTACTTTTTATAAAGGAAGAAAAAAGCGTGAATTTAAAACACATGTATTAATGACACCAAACGGATTTGCTTTGTATGATCGAAGAGATTTTAGCATATCACTACACAAATGTATTAATTTTATTAATTGGAGTCAAATTGAAAAGGTGAGTGGGAGCAAAATCTACATAACAAAGAAGTACTATCTTAAACTATATAGATCTTATAGGGGTGTAAAGAAAATTTTTGAAACGAAAAACACTTTTAAGAAAAGAAAAAAAGCATTTGAACAATTTATAGCTCCTTATATTGCAAAATGTAAGCAGGAAAAAAGAGGAAATTTTACATATGATAATATTTTAGAATTGGAAAAAAAATCAGTAAATATTAAGGCTCAAACACATTGTCCCAGATGTAAAAGGGAAAATAGAGATTTGAATTATTTTTGTCAATATTGTGGAAAAAACTTGGTAATGATAAATTAAATTCTTTGATTACATTCAGGACAAATTTTACCTTTTTTAAATTCTATCATGCATCTAGGACACAAAAGAATCTTTCCTATGGTTCTCCCATTTTTTATTGCTGAAATAATGAAGGGCGCACAAAAAACGATAATTCCAACAATACTTGATAGGCCTATTAGTAATATTCCAAGATCTTTTTTAGATTCATCATAATAACCCCCATCTATGACCCCAAATAGATACATAAGCAGAATTCCTACTGATATCCAAGCAATACAAGATATTATACATAAAGCGCTAACTTCACTTCTAATTTGCCTTCTAGTTTTATAACTCATATCCTTTTTTCTCAATTTTTGAATTATGATTAGTTTTACTATAAACTTTGATGTTATTTAAATGCTTAATAATTTTTATGATCTAATTATCATAATTAGAAGAGTGATTCATTTGCTATTATTATTTTAAATACTTTCAAAGATTATTATTTTAAATTGTATATCCAAAATATTAATATATAAAACACATATCTTAGAAATATTAGAAAAACAAAAAAAAAGTTTGGAATCTATATAATTTTTCATAACATTTAGGACATACTTTTTCCCGACTATCGACACTTGTCATGCATCTAGGACACT
>CAZRIR010000286.1:0-3634 GCA_964600195.1 uncultured archaeon
AGAGAAAAAGAAATAGAAGAAATGAAGAAAATGGATAGCATTGAAGAACAATTAGAAGTTTTCGAGAAAAAAATGGAAAAAATCGAAAAACTTAGAAAGATTGAATCTGAAAAGGAGGATTTTGAATCTACAATTAATTCAATGATAGATAAAGCAAATAAATTGGATAGAGAATACAGCATTGCCCTGAAAAAAAAGAATTTTATCGAATGTCCTTATCCCGAGATTATAGAAATTTATCGAACGGTTCAGAAAATGCTTAAAGATAAAGGACTAAAGCAAGAAGCATCATATTACAATAATTCAATCCGCCTCTATAAAGATAAGCTTGAAAAGGATAAGAAACTCCGTGAACTTGAAGCTAAAAAAGCATTGAAGGATCAAGAATATGAACAGGCATTCCTGAAAAAAAGAGAAATCAAGGAACCAACTCCTCAAGTAATTGACCATCAAAAGGAAGATAATCAAAAACATCTTGATGAGGCAATGGCTATGATTGATGGAGTAGAAAAAATGGTCAAGAAATACGAATTATCAATTCGAAGAAATATCTTAGATTTTGAAAGTCCATATTTGGATGCAATAACAAGATATCGAGAAGCACGGAAAATCTTACAAGAAGTAGGTTGGGACGAGGAGGCGAACAAGTTAATATCTACTATAAAATTTTATTTTGAAAAAAAGGAAAAAGATGACAAATTAAGAGTACTAGAAGAAAATAGATTGAAACAACAAGAATTAAAGCAGAAACAAGCATTTATTAATCGAGAAGAGAAGGAAAAAAAGGAAAGGGATGAACAAAAAGAATTAGAATTAAAGAAAGAGAAAGAGAAAAAATTATTTAATGATCAACAACGCCAAAAAGCGTACATGTTAATGGATAACGCAAAAAGAGAGTTGATATTGAAAAATTTTGATAAAGCAATCGAATTATATGAAGAAAGTAAACAAATTTTTCAAGAAATCAACTGGGAAAAAGTTATCTCAATGATAAATGATTCAATCGAAGCAATCAAGGCTAAAAAAGAAAAACATGAATTGAAACGAAAAGAAGAAAAAGAAAAAGAAGAACGTGAAGAAAGAGTAAAATCAGAATTAGAAGAAAGAATATCAAGAATTCAAGAAGAAACGGAACTCGCTGATTTAAGAAAGAGAGAAGATTTGCTCATGAAACAAAAAATAAAAGATCAGGAGAAAATTCTCTCTCAACAGGCATACGATTTATTAGAAATAGGAACCAATTTATTAGAAGCTCGAAAATTCGATGAGACCATTGAAAAATATAATCAAGCAAGAGATATCTTTGCTAAAATTGGATGGCAAATGGAGGTCTCACGAATCAATAATGATTTGTTGTTAAATATCAAAAGAGAAAAACGGGAATATGAGAGATTGTTAGAATTGAGAAAAAAGACTCAAGATGAAAGAAAGGAAAGAGGAGACTTGATAAAAAAGGTTCAGACGATATCAAAAGAGACTCTAAAATCGAAAGAAATTAAAAAAGTAAATAAGGATGTTTTAAAGAATTTAGAAAGGATAAACATGTTAATGGATGGTTTAAAATATAATGAAGCTATTCTAAGATTAAATGAAACCATTGATATTTTAGAAAAATTTGAAAAGAATGAGGAAATTAACCAGTTAAAAAACCAAATTCAGAATATCTTATCTCAAAGTTCCGTGCCAATAATCACTATAAAGGATATTTATAAATTTAAGAAATTAAAACCTTTCAATTTAGCATATATGGCATTAGACAATGCTAACTTATCACTATCAAAAAATCGTTTCATGAAAGCCATCTCTGAATTAGAAGAAGCAAAATATAATTTAGAAGAGATAAATTTTGATAATTCCATTTTAAAAGATATTGCCCTTAAAATTAGCATCAATAAAGAGCGCATTTCTGGAAAGAAGCAACTAATTACGAGAAGCATTGATGAAACCGAAAATCAAGAACAACCATCATACTCTAATTCTGAATTAAAAGATAGAATTGAAGCCAGAAGAACTGAACGAGCAAAAAGAGTTCAAGAACTACTAAAAGGTTCTGATAAATAAAAAAATTAAAAAAAAAATTAAAGTGGAATATTCTCTGACACGATTTCTTCTCGTTCTAATTCTATATATTTTCCCATAGATTTTTTGAGCGTGTCCTCAATCAAAAATTCTGCTTTTATTAAATCTCTGATTGCAATCCTAATTGCTTCACTCCTGTTAGGAAATTTACCATCAACAACTAACATTTCTAATACTTTCAAGTATGAATCCGGAATATTAACTGAGATCAATTTCATTTTTTATCACACTTTTTTTTCATTTATGATTTGTTTTAATGTTTTTTTATAACACATATATCACCTACGTTATATTTAAGTGTTTCAATGGAAATGGACCCCAACAAACGCGACAAAAATATTTTAGTTTTCTTGATTTGTTTTTAATATGATTTAATGAAATATTTTCATTTTTTAGTCTCATATTTTAATAAGATATTGACTTTTGTGGACCATTTAATAAATTTTAACCCAAAAGTATTTATTCTATGTCTTATATGTTACACCTTAGACATATATAAATTAATAATTTGATAAAAAATGGCAGAAATTAAAGAACAATTAAAAGACCACTTGGAAAATGCTACTGATTGGGAAAAAATGGAGACTCCTGTACCAGGAGTATTTGTTGTTAAAGTTCCCGCCACTAAATCCAGACCAGCACTTCTTTTTCTTGAAGTTAATCCCCTAAAAGATGATGGGAAGCCCTTGAAAAGGAAAGGGTTGTTCGTTGGGAATAAAGAGTTTTTAGTAAAATTCAGTGAAGCTCTTAGTGACGATAAAGTTTATCAACTAATCAATGAAATCGAGAAGGTAAACCCAGAAGTTAAATCTGCTGGTGCAACTAAGAAATTAGAAATGTAGGTTCCTGTAACTCCTTTTTTCTGATATTTTTTCCTAGTTAATAAATTGATTTCTTTTCAGATGATATTCCATTTAGTGTATTCTAAAACTTAAAATTAAAATAAGCGTAATTTATAATAATTATATAAAAATTGCATTTTAATTCAATAATAATAAATATTGTAAAATTAAAATACGTGAAAAATATGCCAGAAATGAAATGTGATGGGTGTGGAGGCACTACTTTTGAGTTAGTTCACGATGAGTGGATGAAACGAACTTTTAGGTTTGTGGAAAATGGGCAACTTCGGATGTGTAGCGGATGTGGATGGAAATATTTAGTTTGTAAACAATGTCAAGGAAATTATACACGTGTACACCCAGGTCTTGAAAGCTGGGAGGTAAATCACGAGTGTCCATCTTGTGGTTATAAAGATCCAGATGTAGATTTCTATATTTCAACCACTTAATCATCATCATATACTTTCTTTAGGGGGTTATTTTAAATATATGGAGTTCGATGGAAAACATTGCATTGAATGCAATGGTATGGAATTCCAAATGGTAAATGATTCAATCCTAAAAAGAAAGTATCCCTTCGTAAGAGGAGATAATTTAAAACTTTGCGTGGAATGTGGAGCGAAATACATTACATGTGATAATTGCGGGAGTCTTTTTACCCGAGTACATTTGAGTAATCAAGTTCCAGGGATTACAGACACTTGTCCTAACTG
>CAZRIR010000287.1:0-3630 GCA_964600195.1 uncultured archaeon
TTAGATGGTAAAAAATTAGCAGATAAACTTAATTCAGAATTAGCTGAAAAAATTAGAAAGGCAAAAATAAAAACAGGAGTAAAACCTGGGTTAGCAACAATTTTAGTTGGTGAAGATCCTGCTTCTCAAGTTTATGTAAATATAAAACACAAGACATGTGCTCGAGTAGGAATTGAATCGATTAGCTTTAATTTGAATGAGAATATTACAAAGGAGAATTTAATCAAAGAAATCAATCAATTAAATGAAAGAAATGACATTCATGGTATTTTGCTTCAATTACCCCTTCCTTCACACCTTCGCTCTGAAACACCCTATTTTTTAGAAAAAATATCCTATCATAAAGATGTCGATGGATTTCACCCAATTAATAGAGGAAAATTGTTTGATTATGATGAAAGCTTGGCACCTTGCACCCCTAAGGGGATAATTGCTTTATTAGAACATTATAATATAGATATCGAAGGAAAAGATGTTACTCTCATAAATAGATCCAATTTAGTGGGCAAACCCTTAATTTTCATGCTCTTGAAAAGAAATGCCACGGTCTCAATATGCCATACTTTTACACAAAATATTGAAAACTATTTAAAACAAGCAGACATTTTAATCGTTGGTGTCGGTAAGCCAAATTTTATAACAAAGGATAAGATAAAGGAAGGAGCCATAATAGTGGACGTTGGAATGAATAGACTTGAAGGGAAGTTATGCGGAGATGTAGACTTTGAAGGTGTAATGGATAAGTGTGGAAGAATTACTCCCGTTCCGGGTGGAGTTGGTCCACTTACAGTAAGTTTTCTGCTTCAAAATACTTTTTTTACTTATCTAAAACAGGTTGACCAAGACTTGCAAAAATAAAAAAGATAAAATAATTATATTTTTTATATCTATACATAAATATTTCAAATATTTTGGTTACTACTATTTATTACTATGGCTGTGCTAGAGATAGGTATCTCACTTGGTTCACGGAATCTAATTGAAAGGAAATATTATACATCTTCGGATGATGTTTTAGATCCTAATTTAAGATCGGGTTTTCTGTCCGCTCTTGAGAGTTTTACGACAGAAGTTTTTGGAGATGACATTCACGTCGTTTCACTTGCTTCTTATAAGTTAGTATGTTATACTGAAATTATCATTTCCCCTGATTCTAGTGAAAGTAATGTTATTAAGGAACCTCTTTTAAATTATGCGATTATTGAGAAAGAAACTGATGCTCAAGTAGTTAAAGAACATTTGAAGAGAATTTGTGCCTATTTTTTAAATCGATTTTCTCGTAATGATTTATTCAGTAAAAAAGCCAAATATTTTCGTACATTTCAAGATAGAATCGATGAAACTCTTGGTGATTTGAGATTAAAAACAGAAGATCGCTTTCGTAGCATTTTTTGATTATTATATAAAAAAGATTTTTCTGAGGTTATTCTAAATTTCATCCAATATAGGTCCAGAAGCACAAGCCGCTTATCAAAAGTATCTTGATGCGGGTTCTATTGAAGAAAAGATAAAGAGATTGGAAGAATTTCTCTCATTAGTCCCCAAACATAAAGCTACAGAAAATGTTGTGGCCTTAAATAAATCTCGTCTAGCAAAATTACGACGGGAGTTGGAAGAAAAAAAGCAAAAAAAATCTACCACTAAATCAGTTAGTCCGTTTTCTATTAAAAAAGAGGGGCTCCAAATCGTATTAATAAGTGATTTTCATGCTCCAGGAGTAGGTAAAACATCACTTTTAAACTATTTAACTGGTGCTGCTAAAGATAAGATTGGTAGATTTACTTCCATTCCTGAAATTGGAATATATGAACATGACAACGTCAGATTTCAAATTGTTGACATGCCTTCACTCATGGAAGATGCTTCAAAAGGTATTGGGAATGGAAAAGAAATTCTTGCCCAAATAAGGTCCGCAGATATGATATGTCTTATTGTGGATATTTCTAGAAGTTTTATACAGCAATTAAACTTATTGTTAAAGGAGTTGTCATTGGCGGATATAAGATTAAATGTTAGTTCACCCCCCATATCCATTGAAAAAACAGGTGCAAATAAAATCCAAGTATTTTATCTTACAAAATCCGCCAAATCTAACAATAACATTATAGACTTAACTGATAAAATAAAAAAAATTGTTCAAGAGAATGGAATTAGGAATGGTATAGTAAAGATTTACGGCAAAATCACTCTTGATAATGTTGTAGACGCTTTAACTCCTTCAGTCGTATATAAAAAAGGCATCATCATATGCACTAAAGGCGATCTACCTTATACAAAAGACGCGTTTAAAAGACTTAAAAAGGAATATTCTAACAAATTTCCAATAATTCTTGGAACAAGCTTATATAAAAATAATTTTCCCATCGATTTTGGTGATATTGTTTTAAAATTTTTGGAAAAAATAAAGATTTTCACTCAAAATGCTGGAAAAGTCGCTAATAAACCCTTGATTGTTGATTTAAATGCCACTGTAAAGGATGTGGCTTTAAGAATTCATAAAAGCTTTTTTGAATTATTTGATCATGCTATAATCATCCGAAAGACTGCTCGACAAAAACGGAAAAAAGTAGGATTAGAATATGAATTAAAAGATATGGATATTGTTGAACTGCATACGATTTAAAACGGAATGTTGAATTAGGTTATTTGGCCATTTATATAGTCTTCTAAATCATCAGACATTTTTAAAACATTCATGATTATTTCGGAAAATTCCTGATCTGAGACCTCGTCTTTATTAATTATTTTCATGGCCCAATCCTTAAATTTTTTGAAATCGACGCTATCCGTTAGATACTTTACTTTACTAGAAAATGAATACAGGTTTAAATAACAATCCTTATAATCGCCCATTTTTAGGGATTTATTACCAAGTGCGTCAACGGTTTTACTTAATGTTTCTTTGATTGCTTTCAGATAGTATTTTAATTTTAAGACATTTTCATTTAATTCTTCTTTTACATTATTTAAATGATTTTGGTATTCAATAAAAATTTTCTCATCATTTAATCTCTCTGAAAGCTCAATTATCTTCTCACACATATTTTTTTTTCTGTAAAGATTAGAAATTCTTTGATCTTCTAACCGTTCCATTAAATAGTCTCTTTCCTTTATTAAATTCTCTCTTTCTTGATCTGAAATATCTCCTTTGATTAAAGACTGATGAGACCACATTGATTTTAAAAAGGATGCCGCATCTTCTGTAAGATTATTAATATCTCCAATTAATTGCTTTTTCGATAATAGGATTTCTGAGATATCTGCATCTAATACTTCTAGTTGAGATTTAACATTATTCCATTCAAGAATTAATTCTTTATGTTTATTTAGAACTTTTAGTATTTTTGGAAGGATCTTATTAACAGTTTTAAAATCATCTTGATCTGCAATGATGACTACATCAACATTCATCTCTTTTACAGAAGAAGTTATGATTTTATATTCCCCCATTGAAATATTTTTTAATTTACTCGAACCATCTTTAACAAGTTCTCCTACAAAAGTATATATCGCAGAGAAAAAGGATGAAAATAACTCCAGTTTGCCTGAACCAACATCTTGGAGATTTTTTTCATACATTAAAAGACCACTACCACTCTGATAAAGAAAAAGACTATAAATCAATTGCAG